>JAHDGV010000017.1:8961-33138 GCA_020631655.1 Chloroflexota bacterium
CCACGGCCGTGGTGGGCTTTCAAACTCGTAATCTGACCGGCTACCGCGATAATAAAGCCATAGGCCAAGTGAAATTAAAAGTATTGGCACAGGCCGGAAGGTCCATGCGGTGAGAATTGTGTTCCAATCTGCAACCATCCGGATTAGTTTAAAGGGGGGAGGAGCTGGTGTCACCCCCTCCTTACGTGGTTTTTAGCTTTTGCTATTAGCTCTTGGCTCTTAGCTTTTACTTCTCGCTTAATACGTCTTACCAGCCCACTGGCCTACTGCCCTACTGGCAACCCCCATTCGTGAATAAGGATCGCTTTTTTACGTACACCACCCCAACGATAATTTTGAGTCTCTCCGTTTTTACGAATCACACGGTGGCAAGGGATAAGCCAAGCGATGCCGTTTTTGCCGATGGCTGTGCCCACGGCCCGTACCGCTTTGGGCTGGTCAATCATCTCTGCAATTTGGCCGTAGGTGCACACAGCCCCGGCCGGAATTTTGAGCAATGCCTGCCACACTTGCAACTGAAAGTTGGTTCCGCGAATGAGTAAATTTAGAGGGGATTTTTCTTCTGCTGGATCGAAGTCAGGTTGGGTATGCGCAAAGATCTGTTTGACCAATGTACCTGTTCCTAATTGATTTTGCGTCAGATTTGCACCCGGCCATTTCGCTTCTAACTCTGCTAGTGTCTCTTCGCGGCCGAGCGTGTCGGTAAACCACAGGCCGCAAATACCGCGCTCGGTGCTTGCCAACAGACATTCTCCAAATGGGGTTGGATGGTACCCATAACTGATTTCTAACCCAGCACCCATCCGCTTATATTCGGCCGGGGTAACCGCCTCGATATTCACAAACAAATCGTGTAATCGGCTGGTTCCTGACAAACCAGAGTCTAAAGCGGCATCTAATACAGAGTGAGAATCTTCTAGTAATTGACGTGCATGTTTCAAAGTAAGGTGTTGCAAAAATCGTTTGGGGCTGATTCCGGCCCATCGTTTAAACAAACGCTGTGTATAAAATGGGCTCAGGTGAAGATGTTGGGCCAATTCCTCAAGTGTTGGTTGATCTTGAAAATTTGCCTCTAAATAATGAATCGCTTGCGAAATTCGTTCGTAATCTTCGTGAGTAATTTGTTCGTTTTCTAAATCAAGTGCAGTCATCTTGAAACCATCTCCTTATCTCAACGTCTGTGTGAGAACTATAACGACTAGTCTGGTTTAATCCAGATTTGTATCAAGTCTACAAAGTTAAAAAAGGGAGCTCAATCCGATTGTTGCTCAGAATTGATCAACTTTTGTCATAAGCCATTTTACATAATAAGTAATAGTAAATTGACCACGCGACCCCTAAAATCAAAAAACGAAATTTCAATTTAGCAAAACTTTACAAGCTAAGCAGTGTTCTAACTGTTAAATATCAACAACTTGTAAAATTTTACTGGCAACAATTTCAATCTTTTAGAAAGGAAAATAAACACCCAAAATGCCGTATACAGTTAACCAATCAAAACAATACTCTGTTGATCCAGACACCCTCTATCAGGCCGCAAAAGGGGCTATGGAGGGTCTAGAAGGCAAGTTTGAGACTGAAGATTCAGAATCAGGCACACTTGTCGCAAGATTTCACAAAACAGTTTTAGGAAAAGTTTTAGGTGATCGGGCTTGGGTGCAGGTCATTATTTCTGGCTCAAATGATGGTGGCTCCAATCTTGAGCTGACCGCTTACCCCTTAGATGCAATTGGAAATAAGCTAATGTTTGGTGCACGAAAAGGGGCGCTAAAAACACTGCTTGCTTGGTTCGACGCCCATTTAAACCATCGGCTTCCTAAGTAGATTTGTAGGCATACTTTTGACAAAAGTGAACAATTTTTGGGCTTTAACCGATCTATAACCACTAAAAATATAGATATATGTGATAGTTACTTTGACAATTTTTAGGTGGTTTGTACGAGATAAATACACTTTTGTCATAAGTCATTTGCAAAAATGAAATTCACGTTAACCTTTCATTGTCAATTAATTTGAATACAATACTGCGAAATATTAATTTAGATTTAATAAATTAATTTGACCGAAACTTGAAATTTGTTTTTTAACAGTTTCTGGAGGACCCCATTACTCCGCTAACTTTCCATCAACCCCTTATGATTTCTTTGACAACCCGGCAGCGCGATTTGTTGCGTCATTTGCTTGAAAGCGAAGGGACAATTGTCATTGCAGAGCTAGCTTCTGATATGAGCTTGTCTCCACGACAAGTTACGTACGGAATGAAAGGGGTGAGGAGCTGGTTGGAGCAACGTGGAATTCCAATTCGGATTACACCTGGGATTGGAATTGAGCTAATTTGTACGTCTAGCAAAAGAGACTCACTTCTAGAAGAATTACAGTTTGGTGAAAAGTATGAGTTGGTTTTGTCGGCCGGACAGCGTCGTCAACTTATCGCTCTACAACTGCTCACCAACAACGAACCAACCGTTCTCAACGAATTCCAGACGGTTATTCAAGTATCACGCACAACAATATTGAAAGATATTGAAGATGTTGAAAATTGGCTAAACCAGTTCAACATTAGCATCGTGCGGCGGCCCAACTTGGGAACTTGGATAGAAGGTGGCGAATGGAAAATTCGCCAAGCATTAACAGCGCTCCTCTGGAGCGAAAATTATTTCGATGATCCCATATTCTTGATGAATCATGTGCGTGGGCTGGTCTTTTCTCTTGAATCAGACGCCCTGTTACTGCCCATCTTGAATCACACACTGGATTACATTAATGGGCTCCCCATCGGCCAAGCAACCACGCTAATTGCGTCGGCCGAAGCTGAGATGGGCGGCCGATTCACAGATCATGAAGTTTTACACCTGTCGTTGGCTCTCGCTATGCAGATCCAACGCATCAAAGACAATCTTCTGATCACAGAATCAATTTTAAGCAGTGATGAGGCGACAAAGCTTCAGAACAATCCGGTATGGGAAATTGCACATCATCTAATTAAGTCGGTGTATCCAACTTTAGATTCGATGGACGGTGCGATAAATGAGGTCAACTCATTCGCCATTTTGCTTTTAGCAGGTGCGAAAAATGAACGTTGGCCCGGTGATGTTGAAACTGAAAGCGAATTTGATTTGTTGATCACACGTTTGCTAGCTCTGGCGGAAGAGGCATATGAGCTACCCGGGTTATCACACGATTCAATTTTGCGCGACGGGTTGATCGCCAACGTGATTCCTGCTTGTTTACGCAGGCAATACGATCTCTGGTCACCCACAACACAGCAAACAGAACAGCTATCACCGCAAAAATATGCTTTTGAGCACGAGATCGCGGGTGATTTAGCGGCCGAGGTCAAAAACTTTACAACATACGATTTGCCAGAGCATGAAGTAAACAATCTGGCAATGTTGTTACGAGCAGCATGGATTCGGGAAAGACCCCACCGCCAGCGAGACGTGATTGTTGTTTGCCCAAGCGGCATGGCAACGGCTCAGCTGTTGGTTGCGCGGCTTAAAGCCCGTTTTCCACGTCTTGAAAATCTGAATGTGGTTTCACTGCGTGAAATCCCATCTAAAGACCTAAACGAGGATGATTTAATCCTCACAACGGTCCCCTTAACAGATCTAAATCTTCCGGCTACGGTGATTCAAGTTCATCCGCTTTTATTGCCAGAAGATGTCGCCACCATCACAAATTGGTTGGCAAGATAATGGCTAAACATTAAGTAAGTATGCGTTAGCAGACCTCGGAGGTTTTTTCCCACAGGTCACTACTTGCTCGAGAGAAAACCTCCGAGGTCTCGTGTTTAGCACCCTAACTGTGTGAATCCCACAGAACGGCTTTTTTCGGCCAATCCTGTGAAATCTTTTTGCCCTGAATTTTGTTGACAGAGCAAAAAGCCAATATATCGTTGTGAGTTCTTTCTTCATGGAATTATTGAAGAAGACCGCACTACTTTTCTCAAACTCATATTTATAGAAGAAAGGAGAGACAAAATGAGAGAAAGATTACAAGCATTTGGTGGATTTATGGCCGGTATGGTCATCCCGAACATCGGGGCATTCATCGCATGGGGGTTGATCACAGCCCTCTTCATCCCGACCGGCTGGACTCCAAGCGAAAGATTTTCAGCTCTAGTTGGTCCAATGATTTTGAACCTATTGCCACTATTGATCGGTTATACCGGTGGTAAAATGGTTCACGGACATCGTGGTGGTGTTCTTGGTGCAATCATGACTATGGGTGTGATTGTTGGTTCTGAAATTCCTCAGTTCCTAGGCGCTATGATCGTAGGTCCTTTGGCCGGTTGGATCATGCAAAAAGTTGATGACGCTCTAGAAGACAACATCCCAGTTGGTTTCGAAATGTTAATCAACAACTTCTCAATCGGTATCATCGGTACACTACTAGCTATGTTGGCATTAGTTGTTATCGGACCAGTTGTTGAAGCAGTTACCAACTTCTTCGGTGGAATCGTAGAAGCTATGGTTAACGCTCGCTTGTTGCCACTTGCAGCTATCGTTATCGAGCCAGCGAAAGTTCTATTCATGAACAACGCTCTAAACCATGGTGTTTTGGCTCCATTAGGTGTTGCAGCTTCTGAAGAAACCGGCCGCGCTATCCACTTCCTACTTGAAACCAACCCTGGTCCAGGACTTGGCTTGCTTGTAGCTTACTGGGTTGCTGGTAAAGGCTTGATGCAACAATCAGCTCCTGGCGCAATGATCATCCACTTCTTGGGTGGTATCCATGAAATTTATTTCCCATACGTATTGGCACACCCAATCATGATCCTATCAGTTATCGCTGGTGGATTGGTTGCTGACCTATGGTTCGTAATCATGGATGCAGGCCTTGTTGCTACCCCATCACCTGGTTCAATCTTCGCTTACTTAGCAGTTACCCCTCCAGGTCAATACTTCGGTGTTCTCTCTGGTGTAGCTCTAGGTGCAATCGTTGCCGCTGTAGTTGGTATCGCGGTTCTCCGCTTCCGCCCAGTTGCAATTGGTGATGCTGACGAAGAGGAAATTGACGATGTAGGTTACGTTCCAGGCCTAGGCTAGGAATCGTTAAAATTGGTAGGTGGTTTATCACTGGGGATTTTTCTTCAATGATAAACACCCTGCCATAATTAGAAGAACTTCCATTTTATGGAATCTCCTTTTTCCCAATCCCCCTTTTTCGCGAAAGGGGGAGCGGGAAAAGGGTGTTTTTTAAGAAACCCCCTATCTGAACAATCGAATAAAATACATTAGACAAAACTCAACATCCTTATGGAAAACAAAAAATCAATTCAACCATCAAGCGTAAGCCAAATTATCCTAGCCTGTGAAGCTGGGATGGGATCTAGCCTAATGGTTGTAAATTTGCTAAAGAAAAAACTGAAAAAGGCGGGCGTGACCAGTGTCACCCTAAAACATAAACCTGCTCGTGCAGTTGACCCCGACACCCCACTCATTGTTGTTCACAACAGCTTGGCTAAAGTGGCCCGTCGCAAAGCTCCAGAAGCGGTTATTGTTACCTTTAACTTTTTTATGAACGACCCAGCATTTGACAAACTCGTTCAGGCTTTTGTCAATGATGAACCGATTGTCAGCGTTTTAGATTAAGCATGTCAATACTTACCCTTGAAAGAATCAAACTAAATGGTTCAGCTGCGACAAAAGCTGAAGCCATTCAGCAAGCCGGAGAATTATTGGTGCAAAGTGGTGCCATTGACGAGGGCTATATTGCCGGAATGCACGAGCGGGAAGCGTCTATGTCTACCTATTTGGGTAATGGTGTAGCGATCCCACATGGAATGCATGAAAGCGTCCAGTACATTAAACAATCGGCCGTATCTGTCCTACAACTGCCTGAAGGTGTTGAGTGGGAAGATGGTGAGATGGCTTATCTCGTTATCGGTATCGCGGCCACATCTGATGAGCACATCGGAATTTTGTCGAACTTAGCTGAAGTCGTCGAAGAAGAAGAGGATGTTTTAAAACTAGCTAAAACCACCGATGCTAGCTTTATCCTCGATCAACTAAACAATCAGCAACCTCAACCAGAATAGATCTGTAAATCGTTAATAAGTAGCAAGTAAAAAGTGGACACATTGCAACGTCCATTCTCTTCAACCTGAGTATAGGACACACTTTTTACTTTTACTTATTTCCACCCCAAGTAATCATGCAGCAACTTGATTTAGTTATCTACAACGAAACTGGCTTGCACGCCCGCCCTGCCAAAACCTTAGTTAATCTGGCTAAAACGTTTGAATCTGACATTAAGATTCAGCATGGCGAGAAAAAGGTAAATGCTAAGAGCATGATCAAAGTGCTGACGCTTGGTGTGAAAAAAGAAGGTCGAATCATCGTCGAAATTGATGGTGCAGACGAAGTAGCCGCATCAGAAGCGATTGTACAGGCTGTAGAAAGCGGATTGGGTGAAGAAGTCTCTCATCCCGGAACAAACGGCCACAGTGCAGAGCCGGCCGAAAAGGCCCAGGCCAACGGACAATCTAAACCAGCTCTAAAAGCCAATGAGCTTCAGGGTGTTCCAGCTTCTCCTGGATTGGCTTGTGGCACAGTTGTACGCTGGACGGAAGACGAATTTGATATTCCGGCCGACTCTAAAGGGGAGACCACTGAGCTAGCCGACTTTTCGGCCGCGGTTGAAAAAACAAAATCAGAGTTGGATGCGTTGGTTGTCGAAGTAACTGAAAAGCTTTCGGCCGAAGAAGCAGAAATTTTTGAAGCACATCTAGAAATTTTAGGGGACCCTGACCTGCATACTACGGTCACCGATCGAATCAAAGCTGGACAAAACGCGGCTCAAAGCTGGCAATCTTCCTGCGAAGAGCAAGCAACAGCATTAAGCCAAGTGGGAGACGAAACCTTAGCCGCCCGGGCCGCTGATGTACGTGACTTATCCGGCCGCTTGCTGAGCCATCTGCTGAATCAACCTTTAAACAGTCGAGTTCTACATCAACCATCAATCATCTTAGCTCGGGATTTATCCCCATCTGACACTGCTAGCCTGAACAAAACGATGGTTTTGGCCTTTGTAACCTCTGAAGGCGGGCCAAATGCACACAGTGCGATTATTGCTCGGGCTATGGGAATCCCTGCCATTGTGTCGTTGGGCGATGACATGCAAAAAATCGGGGATGATGCCACCCTAGTTGTAAACGGCACAACCGGCCGGGTTGAGATCAACCCATCGGCCGAAAGTTTAGCCTTAGTTAAAGCTGAACAAGAAAAAATTGCTGAAAAACAGGCCGCGATGCTGGCAATGGCTCAGGATTACGCCAAAACTCAAGATGGTTTGCGTGTGGAAGTATTTGGTAACGCAGGCTCTGCGGCTGATAGCGACCTATGCAAGCAAAATGGAGCAGAAGGGATTGGTCTACTACGCACTGAATTCTTGTTCTTAGGCAAAGAGGAAGAACCTACCGAATCAGAACAGTTTGATACCTATTCTAAAATTTTAGAAGTGATGGATGAACGGCCCGTGGTTTTCCGCACGTTAGACATCGGCGGAGACAAACCGGTCCCCTACATCACTGTACCCAATGAAGAAAACCCATTTTTAGGCGAGCGTGGCGTTCGGTTAATGGTGAACCATTACCCCAATATGTTACGGACCCAGCTAAAAGCGCTTTTGCGAGCTTATCAAGCAAGTGGCGTCAGCAAAATGGCAATTATGTTCCCCATGGTGGGGCAGCTTTACGAATGGCAAAGTGCAAAGCAAATCTTTGACGAGGTTGCTAAAGAGCTGGGTGTAGACACCAGTGGCATCGAGGTCGGCATTATGATTGAAGTGCCTTCGGCCGCTCTAAATGCCCCAGCATTTGCCAGTGAAGTAGATTTCTTCTCGATTGGTACCAACGATTTAACCCAATACACCCTTGCGATTGACCGGCAACACCCCACGCTGGCAGGCAAAGCAGATGGTCTTGAACCAGCCGTACTCCGGTTGATTCAACTCACCGCACAGGCGGCCCATCAGGCCGGAAAATGGGTTGGCGTTTGTGGCGAACTTGCCGCAGATCCAGCCGCAACCAAGATCCTGATCGGGCTGGGGATTGATGAGCTTTCAGTCAACAACAATGCCATTCCCGCTTTAAAAGATCGCATTCGCCAATGCACAAAGTCAGAATGCGAAGCAGTGGCGCAAAAAGCGCTAAGTTTACGGACAGCGGCCGACGTTCGAGCGTTGGCCTAATCACCCGATAAAGCACACGGGGAATCCCCGGCAGTCACCGGTTCAAGCCCGCCCTCGCGGGCTAAGTCTGACCGCAAACTTAAAACCAAAACCAAAAATGACAACTAACTACGATTTATATAAATCAGGTGGCGAAAAACTGCCTGAATCTGTTCAAGCTTGGAACATGTACGGAAAAGGGCTGGAAAACATCGGTAAAGATGGCGAACCAGAATCTTTTGAACTACCAGAGCCAGCGGCCGATCAGATGCTTGTACGCATCGACAGTGTCGGCATGTGCTTCTCAGATGTGAAGCTTATCCGCCAAGGGCGCAATCATCCCAAACTGTACAACCGAGATCTAACCAAAGAGCCAACCCGCTTGGGGCATGAAGTGGCATTTACCATCATCAAAGTAGGCGCTGATTTAGCAGATCGCTTCAAACCCGGCCAGCGTCTAGCAGTGCAACCAGACATTTACCAAAATGGCTTCAGCACCGCTTACGGCTACACCGTTCCTGGTGGCTTAATCCAATATCACCTGATGGGCAAAGAGATGCTTGAAACAGACAACGGCGTGTGTTTGTTGCCACTTGAAGGTGAGCTGGGCTACGCTGAGACCGCCCTACTCGAGCCATGGGGCTGTGTAATGGCATCGTACACCCAACGGCGCAGATTAGAACCGCTTGAAGGCGGCATCATGTGGATTTTGGGTCATGCTGATGATGCCAACAGCTACACCTTTTCAAAATATTTAGACCGGCCGCAAACGATTATTCTGAGCGATGCGCCTGCATCTCTCGCCACATTGGCTCAGGCCAGCGGTGCAACCATCATCCAGCGGGATGGGTTGAGCGTGGGTGACTACAAAGCGCTTAGCGAAGAGCTGACTGACGGGAAAGGATTTGACGATATCGTGATGACTGATCCAACGTCGGCCGAAGCGGTGGCTGAAGTGGCTCGCCATATTGCTCGTCGCGGTACGCTAAACATGATTGGCAAACGGCCACTTGACGGATTGGTCGATTCAGACGTAGGCCGGTTGCACTATGACTACATCGCATTTATCGGCAACAGCGGTGAAGACGCGGCCGATTCTTACGGAGAAGCGCGCAATCGTTGTGAACTGCGCCAAGGTGGAACCGCCGTGTTTGTTGGTGCTGGTGGACCGATGGGTCAAATGCACGTTCAGCGTGCGATTGAGCATCCACAAGGGCCTCACACAATCATCGCCACTGAGATTACCCAATCCCGCTTAGATGCGATTCATGAAAACTTTGGAGCTTTGGCAGAAGCCAACGGCCGGGTTTTGATGACTTTTAATCCAAAAGACGATGAACGGACCCTTGAAGAGTTTGTAGCAAAAGCAACTAACGAAGAAGGGGCTGACGACGTAGTTGTTAGTGTTCCAGCCGCGTTTTTGATGGAAGAGGCAGACCGGGTGATGAAGGCTGACGGAATGCTGGTCCTTTTTGCCGGTGTCCCAAATGGAACTGAAGCACCACTCAACGTTCAAAATGTGTATCTGTCAAATGCTCAATATACCGGCACAAGTGGCCTGAATCTGAATGACCAAGCGGCCGTTATGCGGAGCGCACTTGATGGCTCTCTCTCTCCCGGCCGGTCAGTAGCCGCCATCGGTGGTATGGATGCGGCTCTGGATGGCATCACAGCGATGATGGAAAGCAAGTATCCGGGCAAAGTCGTCATCTTCCCGCAAATCAAATCGATGCCCCTTGTTGGACTCGATGAACTCAGCGAAAAATATCCTGATATTGCGGCCGAGTTAACCGAAGACGGTAGCTGGACCAAAGCGGCCGAGCGCACTTTAATCGAAAATTATTGGGACGGCGAAGAGGGCGCATGATCTACACCCTGACTCTCAATCCGGCCATTGACCGTGAGTACCGAGTGCCAGAAATCGGCTTCAACTCGGTACTCCGTGCATCTGAAACCCGTAGCGACCCCGGTGGCAAAGGGTTCAATGTGTCACGCATGTTGGCCGGATTGGGTCAGCCAAGCACGGCCATTGCTTTGGCTGGGGGCAAGGCGGGTGAGTGGCTGGAACAAGAGTTAAATAGCCGCAACATAGCGACTCGCTTTGTATGGCTCGATCAGGGTGAAACCCGCACCAATACCACTATTGTGGCTGGGCACGACCACATCAAAGTAAACGAAGCAGGGCCGCAGGTGTCGCAAAAAGCGGCCGAAGAATTGTTTGCTCTGGTAGAAGGATTGGTAAAACCAGGAGACTGGTGGGTATTGGCAGGCAGTTTGCCCCCCGGCCTCCCCACTTCTGCTTACGCTGGCCTCATCCGCCTGATAAAACATGAGGGTGGCATGGTGTTTCTGGATACCGCGGGTGAATCACTAAAGCAAGCCTTATCCAGTGGCCCAGATTGGATCAAGCCAAATGACAAAGAGGCGGCTGACCTGACCGGCAAATCTGATCCGGCCGAAGCGCTAGCATGGTTCAAAGAGTCAGGTTTAACCAACGTAGCGATTTCATTGGGGAAAGACGGCGTTATCTTTTTAGATGGGGATAAACCGGTTCATTTAATGCCCCCCACCATAGTGGAACAAAATCCGATTGGCGCTGGGGATGCATTTGTCGGCGGTATGGTTTATGCTCTTGCAAGCGATCAATCACCAGAAGATGCTTTAAAGCTTGGATTAGTGTGTGGTGCAATCGCTGCCTCAAAACCCGGAACTGATTTTGGGACCCGTGATGAGATTAACGCGCTTCTAAAAGAGCTAGACGCTTAGCTGGGAACCTGTTTTAATTCTCTTTTAAAAATAGAGGTACATATACTCAAATGGCTAAGAAATCGAAAGCAAAATCACCTGCAATTTCTGACCTCTCACGAAATCTTTTGACGGGGGCGGCTTTTGGACTGTACTTTGGCTGGTTTTTTCGGCCGCAAATAGCCCCTCGCTTTCTGTTTGCCTTCTTTTTGGCTATCGCTTTTACAATTGTCATGTTTCTGTTCCGCTTGTATCAGCAAGGCAGAGAAGAATCACAAACTTTATTGCGTGCGACCCCTCTTAACTTTATTCAGTCTTTTGCGGTTTTAGCAGCATTAGAAGCACGAGATTATTTCTATGAATTTGGCACAACCTTGATGAGTAATCCTGTGCTTGGCGGCCGAATCGTCACGACAATTGTCATGGTGATTTTAGGAACTTTATTCGGAGGGTTTTATTACTGGCGAAATAACCAGAAATAGCTTTTCCAATCCAAATTAATCAAAAAGGGTGATGTCAATTTTCTTTTGACATCACCCTTTTTTTATTTATTGTCCACTACCAACAATTTTTTGAACCGTTATAACGATTTTTTAGGATCAAAAGAGATCAGTTTCGGGCCAGCTAGACATAAAAAAGTATATTTGCGTAAACGATCCTATAAAGGGACGTAAAAAAACAAATTTCTCATTAACTTATCCTAAAATTGGACCAACCTCCTAATTGATTTCGAAAGATTTCTTCTATACTGTTTGAGTAGTTAGATTAAACCCACTCAGTTGAGTTTCTACTTCCCTTACTTAATTTATTAGGAGAATATCCCGTGAACGGTCGTCCAAACGATGGTGTAGTTAGAGTTACCATCATTATTGTTATTTGTGCCTATATGATGTTAGGGCAAGCCATGATTCCCTCTGGAATCGGCTGGAATCCACACTTTAATCTAGAGACATTTGCGCAAAATCCGTCAGATTCAACACGCTACGAGCTAAGAATCATGTCTATCGATGGGTTTCAACTTTCAGAGCCACTCTATTTTGTTGATGCAGGCGATCTTTTATCAGATGAAGATGTACATGAAGGGCGGAAATTAATTAGCAAGCTAGGAATTGCACTACATGATGGCAATCAAGAGTTGATTAGTGCCTATCGTCAAGCGTTAGAATCTACCTATTTCGAAAATTTTGTCTCAGCCGATTATGAAATTGTCTTTATTGACGTAAATCCGGTTGAGAAATATAGCCTTGAAACATTTATGTCTGAGCGTATTGTTTCACAATTCAGCCACCCTCTTGCAGATTCGCTAACATCAGAGCCGTTTGGCTTCAAAATTTCGACAAATTAAACTCCCCCACAGACAAACCGTTTACGAAAAGGGTGATTTCTGAGTTCAGAAATCACCCTTTTTTATTTTGGCAAAGACCTTGGAGGTTTTATTCCTAAAGAAAACCTTCTAGGTCTATTGGCACATATGGTGAGTTAAGCATTTAAGTTGTATTTCATAATCCGGCCGTGTATACCATCCTTGTCGCGTTCCAGGGCATACACCGGGCCGGTTGGCCCCTTAGCCTTACTCAGCACGCTCTGAATTGCTGAGCGATCAGCCTCGTCCAACTCAAAATTAAATACTGGCAAAGTTTGTGGCAAATGCCGAGCATAGCGGGCTCCTACAATCACGGCCGCAACCTGCGGTTGATCCAATGCCCAGCGCATAGCAATGGTGCTAAGCGTAACACCATGTTTTTTAGCGATGGTGTTCAGCACGGCCAATAGCTCTTGAAACAGCCCCCATCCCCCCATTTCGTCAATAATCAATCTATATTTCACCAGTGACCGATTCACAAATTGATGACCGGGATCTGGTTGACCCAACCATTTTTCTGTCAGAAAACCGCCTGCTAGCACCCCATAACACAAAATATGCACGTTTTTATCTTGGCACAATTGGGTAAAGGCACCGGCCGGTCGCTGATCCAGAACTGAATATTGCACTTGGGCCGAAACCAGATCAATACCTGACTCACAAATTTCTTGAACGTGGGCCGCATCAAAATTTGTGACGCTAATCTTGCCGATTTTACCCGCTTGCTGGAGTTCTTTCAGGATGTGAAGCGCGTCCAGATAACCAGGAATCCCATAATCCCACCAGTGGAACTGGACCAAGTTAAGCTGTGGCAATTTGAGTCTTGCCAAAGAGCGATCGATGATACTTTCAACATAGTCTCGATTAATCGTGGATAGTTTCTCGTAATCAGGAACAAACTTTGTGTGGACTTTGATTTTATCTAAGGCTGACTCGCCTCTTTCCTGCCGCACGGAGTCGATAAATTCTCCGATCATTTCTTCCACACCGGTATAAATATCAGCGCAATCAAACGTCGTGATTCCCGCATCCACAAATTTCAGCATGTCTTGGATAGCATCTGTCCGTTTCACCTCACCATGGTCGCCTGACAGTTGCCATCCCCCTTTAATAACACGAGAGATTGAGTAGTTCGGCCGGAGCTCTGTTCGTTCAACGTTAGTCATTGGTCGTCTCCTCGTTCAGTGGGACAACTGTCACATCGGCATGGCTAAACGTTGTGCGGCCGGTGCGCGTGATCCGAAAACGGCCGCCGCAGTGGGGATCGGGGCAGGCGATCTCAGCGTCAGTCGTCATCCAATCATGAGGATGGGTTTCGCGCTGTTTGGCCGGGAGCAAAGGTAATATTGCCGCTAGTGAGTAAAGTGGAAAGGTTTGCCCGGCCGGGAAACTCAGATTTTCGCCGACAAGGGTGAAATAATCCCCTGCTTGATGATTGCACACCATCGGTTTTTCGGTTGCAACCACCTCGACTTTCAGATCATAAAGAGAAAATGTATCATCCATCATTAAATGGTAACTCTGAATTTCACTAAGCCAAATGGTTTACCGGCTAAATGAGTGCAACAATTCAATTTACCCAGTTACACAAACAAAGCCCCACTCAGATTGAAACACCTTGAGTGGGGCTTTTTCGCAGTCTGCACCTAAATCTGAGGTGATGGTTTACACATACTGTCCGAAACTACTTTCCAGTGATGAGCGGTCAAACAAATCAGCCATTCCTTCAGCTAACTCTCCCCATTTTTCATCAGTTGACAGGGTTGCTTGAACTTGTTCATATTGTTCTAAACTTTCGTAGTCGGCAACCCAAAAATGACGGTAGAACGCTCCCCCTTCGAAGTGATAAACACCAACATCCACACCACAAGCTGTTTTAACGTATGCGGCCATCTTGTCCATATATTCGCGGGCCGGTTGCAATTTGCCCGGTAAAATATCAATTGCAGTGGTGTAAATAAAGTTCGGCAGTTTGCCGCCTCCCGGCCGTAGCATTCGATATGACTGGGATTCAATTTTTGCCCAATTAAAATCCTCAAGTGTATTTTCAAACCACTTCCCGAATTTTTCTGAAGCCTCCAATGTCGCTATTGCTTTCACGTGTGTGGCGGTATCTTCATGAAAACTAACAAGCCCGGCCAAATATGGTGAGCCAGTAACAACCTGCATCAGCACACCAGCTTCCACACCCTGATCATCCTTCATAATTTGTGCTAGCCCTTTAAGCTTAGCTACACCGCTATCCCGAAAACCGGGATTAATGGTCATCCATAAAACATTAATTAACATTGTTTTTCTCCTGTTAAATTTGCTCTTCCGAGCTTAAAAAACCAACAATAAAGTTGTGAAAATGCCACCTAAAATAGCGACAGTTTGAACCTGTTTAACTCGATTTATTTTTGAGTGTTTGGTCCCAATCAAACGATGGTTATCGGCCGCCTGTCGATAGTCTTGCTGAATTGAATTGGCTAATTTTGTGTCAAACATGATGTCTCTCCTGATTAACAAATATCGAATTTGATTACATAAAAAATGGGATTGTGATAAGCACAACGATGAATAAAACATATGCCATGGCTGGCAAAGATTTATTTCCATTAGCTGTAGCGTTCCGTCTGTTTGTGAACATTTGATTTCTCCTTCGGCCGAACTTTCTGATTGACCGAAATCACCTTACTTTCAATTTTTTTTAGGTGGTGTTGGCTGTGTTGATGGTTGTATTAAACCGAATTGAGGCATGCAGGGGGTATCTAATTGGGGATACGAGAAAGGGATACAATGGGATACAAGCACAATAGTTCCCCTACAATTAAGAATGAGCGGTGCAAACTGCCCCAGTGGTGCAAGAGCTCTGGTTCAAATAAACTAAAATAGTATTAACCGAGAAAATAAGGCGGCCCAAATAAAAACAAATGTCATTTCGAGATATTCAAACCCAAGACGATGTAGAGGTCTACCAAAAAAGGCTAACTGATAATTATCCTGATCGGCCGGAAATCATGAGCCATATCTGTCATCAAATCGAGCAACTGCAAATAGAGGATCCTACTGTGGTGGAGCTATGCATAGGGCCGGGCCAATTGGCTGAAACATTATGCAACATCATCCCCAGAATCAATTACATCGGCTTGGACTTTATCCAGCCTTTCCTCGATTTTACAGCCGCTAAATTATTAATTGATGGGAAATTTGTCTGCGCAAACTTAACTGGAGCTGAGTGGCCCAATCTGCTGAAAAATGCATCGCAGACGGGCCGAATTGATGCCATCGTTTCGATGCAGTCGCTGCACGATGTAGGTGATGCCGATCAAATCGCATCGATTTATGCGCAGTGCCAAAAACTCTTGGGGAAAGAGGGGCTTTTTATCAATGCAGATTTAATCACTCAGGAAGGGGATGAAGCCAACGCACGGCCCGGCCGATTAACTGTGCCACACCATCTTGAGCTTTTGCAGGCGGCCGGATACGCCTCGACAGGGTGCAGTCTGCGAACGGCTCAGTTTGGGGTCTGCTTTGGACGCAACAGATAAGTTAGTGACAACAGTCTTTGGTTTTCCGACACAAACAAGAAGCGTTGACCTGAAAATCTGTGACCGCCTGTGCCTTATCAAATGCCTGTTTCGCGGCCGCATATCCGGCGTCATCTCCCAGTCGTTGACAACATTCAGCATACCCGTGCAGTGCCCAGATATTGTTCGGATGTTGGGACGAACGTTGCAATGTGTCATCTAATCCTAAATCAGCTTTGTAGACGGCGGCCGCCTCATCAACATGATCTTGCTCTAGCAACAGTGCTCCCAAGGCGTGTCGCGGAGGTTGCATCCAAGCCCAAGGTTCCGTGTAATTTAAATTGTCATAGAGATGGACAGAATATCGCAGATGGTCAAAAGCAACTTCATAGTTTCCACGCCGATATTCAAGCTCACCACTCAGCATCGCATCTGCAATTGCCAAAACGTCCACGGCCGCATTGTTGTAGTTGGTTCGCTCTTCTGGAATTTTGATCAGCGCTGATCGAAATCGCTTTTGCTCCTCCATTGCCTCATCAATGTTGCCCAGCACCGCATGAGCGATCCCTTTGGCGTAATGCCAAGTGGCCGTCGTCACTGAATAGAGCTCCTGATTTTCAGGCATCGGCTGAGCCAGAATCTCATCCCATTTGCCAAAGCGGATATAAACATGGGCCTTTACAGGAAAAATCCACTCAAGGAAGTTGGCTAAAAATTCCGACTCAATCTGCATTTTATCTTCAGTGATGCGCGTCTCCACTTCATCGGCCGCTCGCAGAGCCTCGTCATACTGGCCAGAAAAGAGAGCCCCATACACCTGGAAATGAATATTGTGTGCATGATAGACCCAAAAAACGCCCGGATCGCTGTCAATGGCCAGATATTTATCGTCTGCAGCAACCGCTTCCACATTAGATTCGATCGTTTTGGCATATTGCCCGCACAGCACAAAGATGTGTGACGGCATATGATTCAGGTGCCCGGCATCCGGCATCATCTTGCGTAATCGGTCTGAAACCGGGAGCGCTTTTTCAGGCTCTGGTGACATCTCCATGGTGTGGATGTAAAAGTGGTGCAAACCGGGATGACGTACATCACCCTGGGCCTCAGCACGGCCGAGCGCCGTTTCTAAAATCTCAATAATCTCAAGCGTATCAGTCCCTTCGGCCGGTTCTCCCTTTGCCAAATCCCACAGTTCCCACGGAGTACGCACCATCAACGCCTCGGCCGTTAAAGCACACACATCATAATCATCTGGAAAACGAGCATAGACCTCGCGCATAGCGTTAGCAAAGGCATCATTCCATCCAGCAAATATTTCCTCAAGATCTCCATCAGCCACTTGGTCAGACTGAAAACGGCTGATTGAAGCCTCGATGAGAGCGGTTTCAACGGCGGAGGTTCCATGAATCAAACTTTTGGCCTTACGGCTATATTTAAACGTCTCGCTTAAAGACATCTTCAACAATGGCTCAGGCATTTTGTCCCATGTGATGTTGTAATAGGGTCCAAGTGCGTAGGCCAAGCCCCAATACCCCATGGCACAGTTGGGATCGATCTCAACAACCTTGTTAAAACAGCGCAATGCTTCAGTATGATGGAAGGCGTAGCACCATTTTAGCCCTCGGTTGAACCAAGTTTGAGCCTCGGCCGATTGCGTTGTAATCTCCCGACTGTAATCACCTAAATCAAAATAGTTTTCCACTTTCTTTTAACCCTCCATAACCAGATCAACAGCAACAAAAATATCTTCCCTGTAAAACAATTTTTTCGCAAACTTATCCACAGCTTTCACCGATTGAGAAACTATTCTGTGAAATCCCAATATTCTGTGGATTAAATTTTTAAGAAGATACGACTTTGGAAAAACCTTGCTGTGTGTTTAGCTGAGGTTGTATTAAATCATGTTTGTACTTTAAAGCGGTATCCCACGAGGATACAAAACTTTGATTTTTACACAGGGATCGGCCGGTTTCGAACAATATTGTCGAGCACAAAACTAGTCTGAATATTTTGAATCGCGGCAATTTGAGTCAGATGGTTGCGCATAAAATCAGCATAATCGTCCAAACTTTTAGCCACCACCTGAAGCATATAATCGCTGTCACCCGTCACCAGAAAACAATTGATAATCTCCGGCCGTTCACGCACGGCAGCCTCCACCATTTCTAATGCCGACTCCACCTGCTGGTTCAGCCGGACCTGCACAAACGCCATAATCGGGTACCCCAACTGACGTCGGTCTACATCTGCCCGATACCCACGAATCAGCCCCGCCTCTTCTAGCCGTCGGACCCTGCGCAAGCACGGGGTTGGGGAAAGCCCTACCCGCTCGCTCAACTCAATATTGGTTAAGCGAGATTCTGATTGTAGGATGTTCAAAATTCGACGATCAATATCATCAATTTGCACTGTAGTGTTTTCATCTGCCATACAGCTAATATGTAGCATAATATTGCTCAATTAGCCAATTTCAAGCCCGATTTGGACACAAATATCAGCTTCTATTTGTTAAAATGATCTTGTCGTTTAACCCTCAACCGATCGATCTTTTAAAACTATGTCTCAACCAATTGCCCCTTCTCAAGTAACTGCTGATCTACAAACACTGGATGAAATCCAAAAGCGTGTGCTGTGGCTTGCCACCAACATGATCCACCATGCCAACAATATTCGACCGAATCCAGACGGCTCTAAAGTTGGTGGCCATCAGGCCTCATCAGCCTCGATGGTGACGATCATGACCGCGCTTTATTTTCACTATCTCAATCACGGGGATCTCGTCTCGGTCAAGCCCCACGCCTCCCCCATTTTTCACTCAATCCAATATTTACTAGGGCAAATCGGCCGAGAATATTTACCCACACTGCGTGAGTTCGGCGGCTTGCAAGCCTATCCCAGCCGGACTAAAGATCCGGATCATGTTGATTTTTCAACCGGCTCTGTCGGATTAGGAGCCGTGGCGCCCATTTTTACCTCGCTCATCGGCAAGTATGCTCAGAGCCATTTTGGGAATCAGCAAAAGCGCCGCTACATCGCTATTTTGGGGGATGCAGAGCTGGACGAAGGAAATATTTGGGAAGCTCTGCTCGATGATTCACTGCAAAATTTATCGAACGTTTTGCTGATCGTTGATCTAAATCGGCAAAGTTTGGATCGTGTTGTGCCCGGCATCAAAGCGGCCCGCTTGAAAAAGCTGTTTGAAAACTGCGACTGGCAAGTGCTCGAAGCCAAATACGGCCGACGCTTGACTAGCCTGTTTGAGCATCCAGACGGCCACTTACTCCAAGCCCGCATCGACGAAATGCCCAATGGGGAATATCAGGCGATGTTGCGCCAGCCGGGGGCCGAGGTACGGCAAAAATTGGTCAACAACGACATCAAGCTGGAGGCGTTGCTCGCCCCAGTCTCAGACACAGAGCTCCCCAGCGTTCTGGGTGATTTGGGCGGCCATGATTTTGCCGAGCTAATCAAACAGCTTGAAGCGGCCGACAGCGATACCCAACGGCCGAGCGTGCTCTTTGCCTACACTGTCAAGGGATGGGGGTTGCCGCTCGCAGGCCATCCGCTTAACCATTCGATGTTGCTAAAACAAGAGGAAATTGATCAGCTAAGACATGAGTTTGGAATTGCAGAGGATGAGTGGGCCAAGTTGGACGGCCGCTCAGCGGCCGGAAAGCTGTGCGCCGAGCGGCAAAACGTGCTTTTCCCAGCCATCGATAAACCGAAACCGGCTACACCCGCCATCCCAGAAAATATAATTACCAACGATCGCGGCGCTGTCAGCACCCAGCAAAGCTTTGGCCGGGTGTTGCTCCAGCTCTCGCGTGAGGAAGAGATCACCAAACACATGATCACCGTCTCACCCGATGTCTCCTCATCTACAAATTTGTCCGGCTGGATCAACAAACAGGGTGTGTACAGCCATGTGGGTGAGGGGCCAAATCCGGCCGGGGTTTGGGAAGAAAACGAAGCGGGGCAACATATTGAGCTGGGTATTTCAGAAATGAATCTGTTTATGATGCTGGGCATGCTCGGCATTTCGGCCGAGTTGCTAGACCAACTGCTGGTCCCCATCGGTACCGTTTATGATCCCTTTGTCTGCCGTGGGTTAGATGCGTTTATTTATGGCCTCTACTCTGGCGCAAAATTTATTATCGCAGGCACCCCATCAGGCACAACGCTTTCCCCAGAGGGTGGCGCTCACCAATCAACCGTCACCTCGTCACTGGGGATGGAGCTCCCCAATCTAAACTTTTTCGAACCCTGTTACTCGCAGGAACTAGCATGGATCATGCTCGAGGCGGTAGCTGAATGCGTTGATCGCAAACACGGCCGGGCCAGCTACCTACGTCTGTCAACCAAACCGATCGACCAAACCCCGTTCGAGCAAGCGATGCAACGGATCGGGGCTGAGCGAATGCGTAAGCAGGTGTTGGCCGGAGGATACAGGCTTCATGATTGGCGCTCGGCCGAAGACGTGCATCGTGAGTATCTGGTCCACCTCGTCACCACAGGGGCGATGGTGCCTGAAACACTAGAAGCGGCCAAATTACTCGAGGCAGAAGGCATTCCGGCCAACGTGATCAACCTGACCAGCCCCCGCCGCTTGTACGAAAGTTGGAAAAACACCTCAAAAGATGCAGATCCGTTTAATTGGCTGATCCCCCGCAACGAACGACACGCCCCGATTGTGGTTGTCAACGACGCCGCCTCACACGCTCATGCGTGGGTCGGTGGGGTATTTGGCATGCCGGTTTTCTCTTTGGGTGTAGACAGTTTTGGACAAAGCGGTAATCGGGCCGATCTGTACAAAGTCATGGGAATCGATCCAGAGAATATTGTCAATACGGCGTTTCGTGGGCTCAATCAGGTGGGGTTGGCATAGGCTCACGTCACCGAGGGCTTAAACCCTCGGTTAAAACAAAAAGCCCGATAAATCGGGCTGAGAGGGTCGCTCTAACCTGATTCATCAGGTTTCTTATTTTAACAGCAGGATTAATCCTGCAGAGCTACCCATCCAACAGACCAATCAACTCAGCCTGCTCAGATTTAAGCTTTTTGTACGACCGCGTCACATACTCGATCAACTCTTTGGACGGATAATGCACTTGGGATTCGTGTTCAGAAAAATCTCCGTTGTCCCACGCCTGAATCACCGCTTTAAAAGACGAAACATGGGCCTGCAACACTAACAAGCACTCCGGCATCTCTGGCTCGATCAGCAAATGGGCATTATTTTGGATAATGTCATACATCTGCAAATTGATCGGCATGAACACCGTACGCATCCACAAACGCCATGCGTTTAAGTCAGCTTCACTGGGTGGATTTAGGTCTGAAAAGTAGCGGGAGTTTGGCTGATATTGGGCCCGAAAGGCACGCCATGACATATCTGATGATTGAACCAGTGCAAACAGGGGGCCGTATAATTTTTCAAGCTGATTGTTGATCCGCTCTAACTGGTCCCGCTGTTGTTGCGAGCGTCGGCCGCTGTACCACGTAAACAGGTAGCCAAACAGAGCCAGCAAGATTGTGACAGATGTTGTGAGTATAAGTGTGCCATCCATAAGGGTTTAAAAGGGGTTGAGATGAAGGTAGAAAAGAAATCTTTGATAAAATTGTATCAGGTTGATCCACATAGGAAACTTTTGCTATTCACCTAAAAATTCACCTTACACTGGTTGATTTTCCCAGAGTAATCGGGTATTTTCAGACCTAGATGGCAAACCATCTCAATCATTTTAAAATTAATTAACGGAAGGGGTTATTGGGTCAGGTTTTGATCCTTAGCCCTTTTTTTTATGCAGACTCAATTATGACAACTACAGAAAGCACCTACGAGAAAAAACAACGTACACCTAGAGAATACGTTGGGCTTGTACTAAAAGGGATGGCTATGGGCGCTTCCGACGTCGTTCCTGGCGTTTCGGGCGGCACCATGGCGTTTATCTTGGGCATTTACCAAGAACTTTTGGGATCGATCAAAGATGTTGCCAATCCTGACCTCATCAAAGCTATTTTTTCATTCAACTTCAAACGGGTTTTTGAAATTGTAAACTGGCAGTTCCTTGTGGCCGTCGTGGCCGGAATCGGGATCGCCGTAGTCAGTTTAGCCGGTATCCTTGAGCATTTGCTCGAGAATCAGCCGGTGCTCCTCTGGAGTTTCTTCTTCGGCCTCGTTTTGGCATCGATCATCATGGTGCAAAAACAGGTTGGTAGTTGGAACACGGGAACTATTGTGGCGCTCGTGGTTGCGGCTATCGGTGCATACATCCTAGTCGGCCGAGTTCCGGCCCAAACCCCCGACACTTGGTGGTTTTTAATGCTTTCAGGGATGGTGGCGATTTGTGCCATGATCCTACCCGGCATCTCAGGCTCGTTCATTCTGGTGCTGATGGGCAAATATCAAACGGTATTGGCCGCCGTCAACGATTTTGACATTGCGACCTTGGCCTTTATCGCCATCGGTGCGGTTATTGGCCTAGTTACTTTTGCTCAGGTCTTGAGCTGGCTGTTTAAAAACTATAACGATCTGACTGTGGCCGCCCTTATCGGCCTAATGATCGGCAGCTTGCGCAAAATTTGGCCTTGGAAAGATGATTTGGATTGGGTACGTGATGCGGCCGGGGAAATCTTAATTCGCGATGGCCACCCAATCGTAACCAAGCAGGCCAACTATCTGCCCAACTTTGCCGAAAACGGTAGCCAAGAAATCCTGTTCGCGGCCGGGCTCGCCATTATCGGATTTGTTCTGATCGTCATTCTAGAGCGGCTCTCAACCAAATAGAAATGACAAAAACAAAAAGAATTAAGGCGGTTATCTTTGATCTAGACGACACGCTGATCGATTGGTCCGGGTTACAGGGAACGTATCGGGAGCTATTCGCCCCATCTTATGGCAATATGCGCCAGTTTTTGGTTGAACAGGGATATGACATGCCTTCGGCCGAAGATTGGGGACGCATCGCTTATGAGTGTGTGGTTGAAGAGTGGACCGAAAAGAAAAAAACCTATGCTGGGGCCAACTTTGGCGATGCGATTCAGGCGATGCTCAAGAGATGCGGTATCGATCCCGAAAAAGTCAGCCTAAAAGAGATTATGCTGGCTTATGGCCATACGGCCGCTCCCGGTGTGGAGCCGTATCCAGATACCCATCCGGTGCTATCACAGCTAAAAACTGACGGATACAAAATGGGGCTCATCACCAATGCCTTCCACCCGATGTGGATGCGTGACCCAGAGCTAGAAAAGTATGACCTGATCAAATATTTTGATGCACGGATCACATCTGGCGATACACGGTTTATGAAACCTCATCCGGCCATTTACTGGCGCATGTTGGGTTTGTTAAACCTAATGCCAGAAGATTGCGTGTTTGTGGGTGACCGACCAGCGCATGATATTCAAGGCGCTCACAACGTCGGGATGATCGGTGTTATGATGGACCCGCCTCACTTAAACCGAGGGTTTGAAGGAACAAACCCTGATTTCGTGATAAACTCCCTTTCGGAGCTGTTGCCTATTTTAGAAAACCTAAACTAACCAAAACCAGTCAGGTTTTAAAAACTTGAACGGTTTAAATCTTTCTTAATATGACAGAAAAAGTAGATCGCAAAGCACTAAGAGCCGCACGCAAAGAACAAAAACAGCTTGAAAACGCAGCCCGTGGGTTAAACAAGCAAATGATTCGATTCAGCCAAGATGAACGGTTTGCTGAATGGCTGGCACAAGCGCTCCCCATCTATTGGGACGACTATTATCAGATGGATACGGCCGATGAGATGGACATGACAGAGTCTCTCCGTTTCTTTGACTGGTTCTTTTATGACTACACACCTGACGCTGACTCAAAAACCATCTTTCAAACATGGGTTGATGAGAAGTGGGATGATTTAGACGATCGGCAAAAAACTGTTGTTGAAAACTGGAAAGAGATGCCTGCCCCATCGGCCTACGTGTTTAATGATTACGATGCGATCAATGCCCGCTTTAAACTAACAGATTACTTCACGGAAGAAGAGCGAGTCGCAAAATCTCCGGCCGGATTTGGTAAATCTAAAAAAGGTGACCTGATTTTGGTTCGCTTGTTACCCGTCGGCACAGAGCTGTTGTTTAGCACCGTTGGGGCCTTTATTCCGCAAGAAGAAATTGACGGGCTAAAAGAAAAAATGGATGAAGCCCGCAAAGCTGATCCAGATGGGAACCAAAACGCGTTTCTGCAACGGAACAGCCATTTGATCATGCATCATGCGATGGCAAAATCTGTGGACGAAGGGCGCTTTGCTGTCACTCGGCTTGACCCTAACCGCGTAGACAAAGCGGTCAAACGGGCCGGTAAGAATATGGCGAAAAAGTTTAAGAAACGGATCAAAAGAAAATAACATT
>JAHDGV010000346.1 GCA_020631655.1 Chloroflexota bacterium
ATACCCGGCAAAGACTTGATCAACGGCCGGGTTTTTTGTTCTCTTGCGCAGAGCCTCACCCAAAACATCACGATAATCAGTTGTGATAACCAAATCCCCCGGCCCCTCTTGCACATCTGGATGGATGCCGGGCCAATCCGCATGAACCTGGGAGCCCTGAACACCTCCCCCCATCAACATCATCATATTACCGTGACCGTGATCAGTCCCCTTGCCCGCATTTTCATGGATACGTCGGCCGAACTCAGACATGACCAGCACTGTGATATTCCCCATTTTGTCAGCTAAATC
The DNA here is from genome assembly GCA_020631655.1 of Chloroflexota bacterium. Lineage (GTDB taxonomy): Bacteria > Chloroflexota > Anaerolineae > Promineifilales > Promineifilaceae > WTJY01. The sequence goes on from JAHDGV010000346.1 coordinate 292, forward strand.
TTCATAAAACGCTGTCAGCCCCTCAGACAATCGAGCCAGATTGCGAGCCATGATCCCATCGGCCGCACCTTGAGCCACGTGTGTGTCCCATCCACCCAGATCAACACAAGCAACCTCAACCCCAGCCTCAGCGTGGATGAGTTGAGCCACCGTCTGCATAGCGCGGCCAAAGTCATGATCGCCATATTTCCGGCCGCGAGGTTGTTGCGGATTCTTGCCGATTTTGCGCATGACCTCAAGCGCATCAAACGTTTGAGTAGCCGCCGTTTTAAGCAGATCGTTTGGCTGTTGCTGATAAATCTGCCGCAGGATTGTAGACAGCTCACCGGCCGTTTCTTCTCGGCCGCGAAGATGATAATCCTCAACCGATTTTAAGGCGGTGGCTGACAGCTGACCTGACAACGATTGAGGAAGCATCTCACCAAGCGAAATGGCCCGCAAAGCAGAGTCATTGCCGGTATCAAGCGTCGCCAAGTGGCGAGCCAGCCAGCCAGAATGTTCACCGGGAACAGCCCCTCGCTCCATTAGGTCCATCGCCTCAAAATGAGAGCGGGTTTCATCTGGTGAGCCGGTCGCCTGTACAAAGGCCATGTCTCCGGCCGTGTAAATCTCATGGAGCGGATTTAGAGCTGGATGAAGCCCAAAAAATCCGTTGAGATCAATGGTGCGTTTGTTTAACTCCGTTGAACCATCGTCCGGCCGAGCGATTGCGATCGTTGGCCGTTGCTCATAATAATGATCATCACCGTGTGGCACCACGATGTTCAACCCATCTGCCCCACCCCGTAAAAAGACACATACCAGCGTGTCACCGCGTGGCCCCACATGCGGATCAGCCAGCTTGATTTTTGGCCCTCCATTTGGAAGAGCCGTAATCGACTGCCCCAGCATGATCCCGGCCGAGCCGTATAGGCTACTGCCTAAAAACTCCCGTCTTGAAATTTTTTCGTATCCTGCACAATGTATTTTTGTCATGTTATTTCAGCCTTTAGCTTATGGCTATTGGCCGTTAGCAAAAAGCTAAAAGCCAATAGCTAAAAGCCCTAAATCAATTGAAACTCCGGCCCAGCGATGATCAACCCAACCGCCTCTCGCAGACGATTAATTTGCTCCCCACGGCCGTTGGCTTTTGTCACATAATCCAATAAAAGCTGACGCTGGTCAGATCGGGGGACATGCCCCAGCAACAGCGTGTAAAACAGATCTAAAATATCGGCCGGTTGATTGCTGTTTGCCAATGTCACTAACTTTTCTGCGTCAAAACTACCCCCTTCCAGCTTGTCATGAACCAAATCACTGGCAAAGTTCCAGCGCGGTAGCTGATTGTTCACCCAAGCCTCCGCCACATCTGGATACCCATCTGGCGTCGGCCACATAAATGGCACCTGACCCATCGCCTGAAAACGGCTGTGAAGATCACGGCTGAGCCGGACGTTGACGTTCAAGGCACGCAAAGATGAAGCGATGTAATGAATCGGCCGCTTGAGCTTGGGTGGCGCGGTTTTAAACTGCTCACTTAAAAAGATGGTCCGTAACATCGGCTTAATCTCCCCGTCTGTGTCACGGAACACCTGAGCCACCTCGGCCACCAAATCGGCCGGAGGCTCGTCAGCTACAAAGCGGCGCACTAGTTTTGTAGCGATGTGGTCGGCCGTGGCCGGTTGATCCACCAAAAAATCAACCAGCGTATCAATTTCAGTTTCACCCATCCCGGCCGGATAGCTTTGCCCCATCACCACTTTGGCATCATCATCGTGATGTTCGTTGCGAAACAAAGTCTGTCCCTGCCCCCAACCACGACGCTTTACCGTAAGGCCGCTCAAAATTCGGGCCACATCCATCACGTCATCTTGATCATAGCCACCAAACACCCCGAGCGTATGGAGCTCCATCAGCTCACGCGCATAGTTTTCATTGGGAGCCTCTGAAAAGTTTTGGGCGTTGTTCAAGTAAAACAGCATGGCAGGGCTGCGGACACTGGCGTGAAGCAGGTCACGAAAGTTACCCAGCGCATTCGGCCGGATCACATCCCGATCATCCACAATTTTGAAGAAAACCAGTATCTGATTGGTCCGGGCATAAATCGTAAAATGGTCAGACCAAAACTCAACCATCGCTTCAAAAAGCTGACGCTCCGAAAAGAGTTGCCGTGCAACCGTGGCCCAAATCAAATCGCGTAGCCCATCATCCTGATCAAAGCCAATCATGTAATTCAGATCGGTGTTGTATAGCGACAGCCCTGACACAATTAGTTCAGCCGCCGTGTCATTGATCTCTTCAGGGGCCAACTGCTGTTCCAGCCATTGTTCATACCCCACTTCACGAGCAGACTCATAATCGCCCGGCCGAGGGCCATAGCCCGCCCGGTTTAACAAACGCCACAATGGGTCGCCGTTTAAATTTGTGGGATGGGTTGTGCTCGCGGCCAAAACCTCTAGCTGATCAGGAAGATCCTGCACCGCCATTTGTTTACCAATCACACTACAGCCTGAAGCCGCCACCGCACCTGTCGCCAGCCCAATTTGGATAAATTTTCTGCGATTCATAAAACCTCCCACCCTTTAATTCTGTTGCACAGGATTTGAAGTCGGCTGTGGCATGTTGATCACAATCGGCTGTGAGGGATGCTCTACTCGACGTGCTGGTGACCGGCCCAACAGAGCAAACAAGCCCGCACCGGTCGTCAAAATCACCTCAATCGGAAAGAGAAAGACCCAACCAATGATCGGGAATAAGGCTGCAAGCTTGTACGCCAAAGCACCCATAATCACCGGTTTCAGGGGGATGGTTTCCGCATCACCGAACATCCGTCGGCCGATCAGAAGCGACATCCCGGCCGCCCCAACCAGGCTAACCAGCATGATCACCACAGCAATAGCCGCTCCCGCTGCGGCAATTGGTCCGCCTGACCCCATCAAACCGGCCGCAATCAGACCACCAATCCCAACAATGGGTAGCCCCACCAAAAAACAGCGGCCGGGGGTTTCTTCGACCCGCAATTGGCTACGCTTTGCCAAGTTTGGTAAGCCAAACACAATCAGTGAAATCATGCCGGGGAAGGCAACAAGAATCCCTAAAACAATAAAAAATGCCGTATAAACATCTGCAATTCCAAACATATGAACCTCTTTTGAGCTATTAGCTATTGGCCTTTGGCTCTTAGCTATGAATCTAAACTAACTTTGTCTTCGTCAGGTGTCGGAGCGGGCATTTGGCTACAGATAGCGTTTTTGAACTTACCCGTTGCAGTTGCCTCAGAAACCAGCTCACCATCAACAAAAATGCGGCAGGTCACATCCCCCTCATTATTTTTCGTATTCGCTCTCAGGCTTACACGATAGTAAGACTCGACTATAAATTCTTGAGACCAGCCCGATTGCACATCGGCCGATTCGCTTCCGCTCAATCCATTGCGATAGCTCACCCCGATCTCAGGAATATTCCCTTCGATTTCATAACGTACAGTGTGAGTCTGTTTCTCACAACCCATCAAAAAAATGGCGGTAATCAATAAAAAGCTGAATAATAATTTGCGAGTCATGATTTAATTCCTTGTCGATTTTGTCCGACGCAATTTCAATCTGACTACAGCATAAAGTGGCTCAACAATTGGCAGAAGTGTCTAGGCTCAGTGCTCCACATGCGGATTTTCAGGGGATTTATGCAGATTCTCACGGCCGAACGTGCAGATTTGCACAGTGGGGCTTGGCACAGTTGGGTATACTATCAGCATGTACGAAGTGCAATCAGAGCAACCGGCCGAAATTCTTGAAGAGTCCAACTATCCGCCTGATCATGATCAGCTGATTGAGCCAGGGCTTTTGCAGGTTTTGCGCTGGTCGGCCGTAGCACTGACCGTCATTTTTGGCTTAGTCGCTTGCGAAGCACTCAACCAGCGGCCGCTTGAACTATTCTCGATTTTCAACTTTATTTCGTTTTCCCTGCTTCTGTTGCTCCTCTTTTGGCGCAGGCTACAACTTCGGCTGGGCAGTCGCTTTCTCCCCATTGCACTCGTCATCGTCTCCCTTGCCCCCATATTGGGTGATGCGGCCGCAACGTGGTTCTATGCCTTTCGTCGAATCCCCATCGGGCAAACAGGCCTTGATCCAGCGCGCCTGCATATTATGTTGGCCCTCCCACTACTCCTAGTCAGCCTCCAATACAATGTCAAAACACTTATCACGTTTACAGTTGCAAGCGTAATTTTGCCCATCTTGCTGGCTATCCCGCCCAATCAATTTTATGATCAAGCGATTCAGCAACATGTGCAACACGGCGTTGTCCGATTGATCTTATATTTGGTCGTTGGATTTGTAATCATCCGCATTACAAGTCAACAGCGGCTACAAAGGCAAGAGCTAGCGATCAAAAACGCAGAGCTAACACGTCTCACCACATCGATGGAAGATTTGACCATTACGCGTGAGCGAAACCGGTTAGCCCGGGAACTGCACGACACCCTCTCGCATACGCTTTCGGCCGTCAATATTCAGCTAAAGGCGCTAGAAACCCTGATGGAAACAGATCCAGAAGCGGCCAAAAGCCGGGTCACCCAAATGCAAAATTTAACGCGGGATGGGTTGAACGAAGCCCGACGGGCGTTGGGTGAACTAAGGGCTAAACCGATTGAAGAATTTGGTCTAGCAACCGCCCTACGCAGATTGGCCCAGCAGGCGGCCGAGCGCGGCGGCTTTCAAATCCAAATAATGATGCCGCTCCAATTCGAAGGGATTCCCAGCCAAACGGAGCAACAGCTTTATCGGATTGCCGAAGAAGCGTTTAACAACATTGTGCGCCACGCCCAAGCTCGCCGTGTTGAGCTTTCGCTCGAGCAACGCAGTCGCCGGTTAACCCTCAGTATCCAAGATGACGGCCAAGGGTTTGACCTTGATAATCGGCCGGGTGACCGGTACGGTATGACCGGCATGCAGGAACGTGCCAAACTGATCGGCGGAAATTTGACGTTTAAAAGCCAGCCAAATGCAGGCACAACGGTACAATTAACCGTTGATGTGTAATGCGAGTTTGCGCGTATGCGTGTGGCGAGTAGCCTTAACCCGCATACACGCCCCTCGCAAACTTTCCCCTCCTTATGTCCAAAATCAAAGTTCTAATCGTAGATGACCAAGCCATAATCGTAGACGGCCTGTCTGTGATGGTGGGCGCGCGGGAGAACCTTGAAGTTGTCGGCACGGCCGGAGATGGCTACCAAGCGCTTGAAATGGTTGCCGCTCATCAGCCCGATGTGGTTTTGATGGACCTAAAAATGCCGCGCATGAACGGGGTGCAAGCCACCAAAGCGATCAAAGAACAGCATCCAGACACACATGTGGTCATCTTAACCACCTACGACGAGGATGATTGGATCATCGATGCGGTGCGGGCAGGGGCCAATGGCTACTTGCTAAAAGATGCGGGCCGGGACGAAATTATCAGCGCCATTGAAGGAAGTGTAGCGGGAGAAAAACCGGTTGATCCGGCCGT
>JAHDGV010000347.1 GCA_020631655.1 Chloroflexota bacterium
CAATCAACCCCTAATGCCCTCAGCATCTGCCGCACCGGCTCAGGGCTGGGATGGGTAGCCCGCACGCTAACCAATGTGCATCCGGCCGGATTGTTTTTGGCCGGATGTGCTGTTTCTCCCCAATCGATCAAAAAGGGAATCAACCAGTCGCCCGGCGGATTGTCTCCGCTCACAGCCTCTGGTCGCCGGGTTAGCTTCCAACTCATCATCGTCCCGTCGCTTCGTGCCCGTGCGCCATCAAAAGCTGGGCCGGGGTCGTAACCGGCCGATTTTGCCACAATAATCGATTGGTCGATATCGGCGGATGTAACCGCCCACGTCACAAACTTGGGGGCGCTCAACTTATCCATCCCAAACGAGCGTGGTTGTGCCGGTTGCGACTGTGTAGGGTCTGGAGCAATAATTTCAAGGTAGGTTGATGGGCCTAACGACAACAGAGCATTGTGACTGCCACGATTCGGATGTTGCCCACCAAACTTCGGCCGGACGCCCCAGCTTTTTTCAAAATAGTCATAAGCTTCCTCTAAATCAGGCACAAAATAGATGATGTGATCAGGTGCATGCATTGCTTTTCTCCATTGATTCAAAACGATTTCTCTTGAGAATAGACAGCTTTAAGCCACAGGGCAAACAAATAGAATTTTGGAAGAAAAGGTCCATAAACTTTTAATCTCTATTTTCAATTCAGTAGAATAAGCCCGCTATGCCTGAAAACGGACCGAACAATGCACCAAACTTCCTGAACCAAGATGCTTCAGACCTCGCATCTAAAATCTGGGACCACGTAATTACAGTGGGGCAGACTGCGGGGCTAGACACGACAAAATTTGGAGATGATCACGAAAAGATTGTCGGCCGGGTTGCCGCTTTTTTAACCTCAGAGTTTCCTGATCCAGCGGAGAGTTTAGAAGAGAAAAAAGAAAATTCTGGTTGGGGGAGCTTTTGGTGGAATAAAGAAAAAGAAGTTTCAAATGAAACTGCACTATCTCCGATTGTGATTTGTGGGGTACCAGGCACAGGTAAAACTACTTTTTTGTATGTGTTGGATCGGGTATTGCGGGATAAGTTGGGACTGCCTGACACAATCAGCTCAGAAATGAAAAACTTTCACGGCCGTACCTATCAGGTTCCAAAACGGATGTTTTGCGGTGGGCCGGTCAGCCTGCTGTCTGTGCGCAAATGGTCGGAGTTACATCGGTTTTATGCGTGGGACATCACCAATCATCGCTTTGTCCGGCCGCGGCTCGAAGATTTTATTGATCGGACACTGGCTCCTATGCAGATTGTTTTTGCAGACGAAGTTGAGCCAAGTGGCTACTCACCCACATTGCCTGACATGACCGCTAGAAATTTGCTGGTTATCGGTACATCAAACCAATACGATTTTCCCCAGCTTGAGCTGGAAGCAAATTCACCCATCATCTACCGTTTCGAAGGGCCTGACCTGCGTTCGGGCGATCCGGCCGATGCTGTGATTTGGCCTTATGAGCCTGTCTGGGGACTGTTTGACAAGCTGGGCGGCCAACCCATGTACAAAGCTGAGCGCCTTCCATATCAAACCTTGCTCACGGTTGATTCGCTGGTGATCATGGTTGATTTTCGCCAGGCGGTGCAGGCCCCAATGTATGAAACGGAGTGGTATCAGTTTTTAACAAAAGCGTGGGATGAGCTAACGGGCCAACCGGGAAGCCTAAAGCCGGACTCAAAATACACATTGCTCATGCAGGGCTTTTCGCTCGACGAGCTCCGCACGGATTACAACGCAATTATCCGCTTTGTATGGCTGTTCGATGCGATCGAGCAGTTGGGGATCGGGGTTCTGGTGCGCAATGGGGAGCAACCGGCCGAGCTTTCGCGTGAAGCCTTTAATCATATGAAGGTGACCATCCACACGTCACGCAATATCACCGACGAGGTCCGAGAGCGAACCCTAGTAGGGATTGACCGCGTTGTATCCCGCATTGGTCAGGCCGGGATCAGAGCCCGTCAGATACATGGTTTAGACTAGGGCCATTTTGAAAACATGTTCATCAATAAATAATTGTTTTTTCAAAATGGCTGTGAGGCGATCTAAACCAATCAGTTAGATAATTGTTCTACTATAGATCGCCCAGAATCAACCACCTGGTTGATACAAGTTCAACCGTTCTTGTCATTACGGGGCCCTGCAAATTCGGTATTCTTCTGTCATCAAATAACAACGACCTGAGTTCAGGCAAGTCAAATGGTTTTGTGAAACCGATGACATAAAAAATGGAGATAATGACATGAGCAAAGAATATATCGAAACCCTAAAAGCAGAAGAAAAACAAAATGAGATTATCGATCAATCTGAAGAAAGAATTTATGGATTGATGGGCGGTTCAGTCGTGATCATAATGGGACTCGCATTTTTAGCCGCAATCAATTTTGGATTTTCTGTTGGGCAAGTTTGGCCAATCGTTTTCTTTGTTCCAATCGGCGCGATGACATACAAAACAGTTCGCTCGATTCGCAGAGGCGAGGGTGTTGAAATGTCTTCAGTCATCGGCGTACTAACGATGGTCTTAATTGCTTCGGTCTGGTTCTTTAACCTGAACTGGGGAAATATCTGGCCAATCTTTATGATCTTCGGTGGGATGTATGCACTTAGCAACACCGTCCAAAGCAAAAAATAATCTTCTTCTCCTCCTTTTTTATCGCCCCCGGCAATCTGTGATTGCCGGGGGCGTTTTCGTTTTAGGCTAACTCAGGTTCAGATTTTGGTTGCTCCTCAACAGTCGGTATAATAATTCTCAACGTAGCTGATTATGTTAACCAACCAAGGAGCAATCGACTGGTAGATCTTCGGCCAATTACACAGCAGAACTGGGAAAAAGCGATAAATCTAGATGTAAAGCCAAATCAGCAGGAGTTTGTTCCCTCTGTGGCTATTTCTATTGCCAAGGCCTACATCCAGCCAGATGGGGTGCGCTATGACCCAATCGGTATTTACGATACAAAATCTGATGAGATGGTCGGGTTTTACAGCTTCATGCACCGGCCGCACGACCGCCGCGTTGTTTATATCGGTGGATTTTTGATCGACCAGCGGTATCAGCGTTCGGGGTTCGGGGCGGCCGCTATGCAGAAATTTCTCGAGAAGATACACGACGATTTTCCTGAATGTGAAGGGGTTTATCTCACCGTCCATCCTAACAATGTGGCGGCCGAAAATTTCTACTCCAGATTTGGGTTTGTAAAAACTGGGATTGTGATTGATGGGGAAGATGCGATGGCAATGACTTTTGCGTCTGCTAGCGAAAAAGAGGTGGAGGCATAACTACGGAATCCCTAAATAAGTTGGATATTGTGCACCACATTGTGGTCGATATCGAGGCCACCTGCTGGAAGGATTGGGAGAATGCAGGTGAAATGGAGACGATTGAGATAGGGGCGGTTAAGCTGAATGCTGAGCTTGAAAAAATCGATGAGTTTTCGATTTTTATCCGGCCGGTCATTAACCCGATTTTGAGCGACTTTTGCGTTCGATTTACCTCAATCCAGCAAAGCGATGTGGCCGGTGCGCAGACCTTTCCGGCGGCTTTTAAAACCTTTTTTGCATGGATAGGGCCAGAGCCTTTTGTGTGGTATTCGTGGTCTGATTACGATCGCAAGCGGATCATGGATGATTTGGCCTATCATAATCAAGCTGTTCCCGCCGAGATGCACAACCATCAAGATTTAAAAAAGCTGTACGCAGATTCTGAAAATCTGCCCAAGCATGTAGGGATGCGTCGTGCGCTTAAAAATCTTGAGATTGAATACAAAGGGCGTCAGCATAGGGGGATTGATGACGCCAAAAACACGGCCGAAATTTTGCGGCACGTGCTCGCAAAAAAAGATTAGAGCTTACTCCAAAGTCTCCATCAAAATAACCGTTCGGCCGCTGATCATGTACGAGTTGAACTTGTCTGGCACAAAGTTTTGATTTGTTGCTCCTTGGAGCTGGATCACATAATTGCCACCGGCCGGAGTGATTGTTTGGCGAGTTCCATCTGAAAATATCAGCGTGGCGGAGCTATCCACGGCCGGAATGATGGCAGTTTGTTCTCCTTCAAATCGATTCCATAACCCAACGAGACGTTGTTTAGTGTCTAACCGGTACAGCCCTATAATCTCAATTGGCTGGCCAAGCGGAGTAGCTTCTCCCTGTCGCGAGCGCCAGTACGGTACCGCTTCACCAACATCATTTGTCAGAATTTGGAATGCCGACAGCGCTTCTGGTCGTGCTGTCCCTGGCTCTGGGTGCTGGCTAAAGCAGATATTGTCAGATCGGTTGCGGAACAGGCCGTATGCATCACCCGCACACGGTTTGCCGTTGTGATTTCCACTGCCATCGCATAATTCGCCGTTGTGTGGTGGGAAGTTTGTGAAAGCTGGTTGATTGCCGCATCCGTCATACAGTTGGAAATGGAATACCGCATCTGCCCCAGCATAGCGGGCGTAAAAGGCTGACTGAATGATGTAATCGCCAGCTTCCGGAATTGTCGATCTAAATTGACTGGTTGAGTCCCAAACCGGGCCGGGATAGTCGTTCCAAGCGGGTACACCCGATTCGTTTAGCCAAATAGGTTTATCTAGCCCGAAATCAGCCATGTCACGTTTTGCTTTCCAAATGTGGAACCATGATTGCCATGAGTTTGAATAGCTGTGTGTGGCAAAAATATCGTGGAAGTAGCCGTGAGCTTCAGCATCAGCGTCTTGTTGCAGGATCGTGAGCAACTTTTCGTAGTATTCGGGATCGTCTACGTTCGCCAAGCCGCCACTTAGTACGATTGCATTTGGATCAGCCTGCTTGGCTGCCATGTAGCCAACTTTTAGTAAACGAGCAAAATCTTCTTGAGTTCCATCCCAGAAAATTGCAAAGTCAGGCTCGTTCCACATTTCCCAGTGGGTAATGCCAACGCCGGCCGGCCAGCCGTTTTGGATGGCTAGCTCGCCACCTGGTTTGTAGCGATTGATCGTATTAAAAACAAAGACGGCCCACTTGTTGTCCGGATTAATCGTTTTGCCTTGGCCATAAACGTCTGACCCATCTGCAAATACCGGTTCCCGCACTCCGCGTGGGGTAGCGGTTTGAATTGATCTGAGCTGAATAGGCCCGTGTGGATTTAGATCAGATTTACGTTCTGGTGCCCGGCCGTTTAAGTAAAAACCAGGTGTCCCAAGCAAAATCGCATTGATCTCATACCCATTTGCCAAGTCAGCGCTGACAACATTATCATGATCGGCCCAATCGAACGTTCCTTCAGCCGTTTCAATCCGGTGCCAATATAGGGGCCAGCGGTTCCAGCCTGCGCCGGTTGATGCTCCTGCGGCAAACTCTTCGGCCGTGGCCGGGTGATCAACTGAGTTGATGAAGTTGATGCCCCATTCTAATGGAGTCGGTTGGACATTCGGTGCTTCAGACGGCAGGGCTAATGTTGGCAAGAAAAGAGTAGTGCCGCTCTGGGCTTGCGCATCTGGGCGATTACCGGCCGTTATGATGAGTAGGCTTATGAAAATGATTGCAGGGTAGGTAAGGTAGCTTTTTCTCATGTTCCTTAATGGTATCGCTTTCTCTCAAGAAAATGATAAAAGGTTCGTGAATGGCAGATCCCACTTTCTGAGCAATTTGTCGGATAAACGGGTCATTTACTTGTGCATATTGCATAGTTGGACTAGAATGTCCGCCTCTTCTGGCAAAACCTTATAATTGTTTCAAATATTCCAATGCAGTTTGTAGTGGCAACTTGTAAACCAATAGC
>JAHDGV010000348.1 GCA_020631655.1 Chloroflexota bacterium
TGCTCAAACTGGCTCTCATCAATGTTGCGCAGTTGCCACTCAGCAATCAGCGATTCACGCACCTCGCTGTGTTTGAGCCGTTTGCTGATCCATTCGTTGCTGTAGCCGCGCGCTTTGTACAGTTCGCGTGCTCGGGCTATCGCTTTAGCTGGATCGGCCGTTTCTTCCAAACGATCTCGGCCGACCTCTGCCAGCCATTGCTTAAACGGCTCAGCTTTTTTAGATGGGATCGATTGGATAATGCGAAAAATCCCATCTGTTTTTGCGCAGTCTGTGCTGTACATCCGGCCGTTTTTCTTATGCCTTAGAGGGAACCCGTTCCAGAATGGAACGACTTCTTTTAACTCACGAATTTTCATTTTGCGCCAGTAAGCCGCAGGGTTTGCAGGCTCTGCTAGTAACTCTACAACATCAACAATCGCAAACCAGTATTCTTCTGTCGCTTCATCCCAAAAATGACGAACAGTAGAAAAGTTTTCTAGCTCTTTTGTGGTTAGTGAGGAATGAGTCATTCTAAAAAGTGTGAGAAGTCGTTCCAACTTGGAACGACTTTATATTCAGAGGACTTCGTACAATTTGTACGGAGTTCTTTTTTGCGTCGATTTCAGATGTCCAAAGAGCTTGGATACTTCAAATTTTAGCACACTTGTTCGAATCCTGCATCGAAATTTTCACCAAAAAGTACAACTAATCCTCGGAGTATCGATCCGAAAATAGGGAGTTGATCGCGCGTATTCTCTCTAACGAGATGACCCATCTCTTCATTTGATTAGATTAACTTGGAGGATAACAATGATTGCAGATGCAGTACGGCCGGATCAAAAGCGAGACTGGTTTTTGATCGGAATTATTATTGGCATAACCGTGTTAGTTGCAACGACGGTTGTGTTGATACTGAACACAGAAGAAATAACGTATTTACCAGAAGGGGAGGCTGACAATGTCGCCTTCAACTATTTTCTAGCACTCAAAAAAGGGGAAGATGAGCGTGCTTATCAGTACCTATCAACAAGTTTAGAAAATTATCCAGCCAATGAGTTTCGGTTTGTAGATGATCTTTACTCTGATTGGATGTGCGATGGTAGTGATTTTGAAAGAAAAAATTATTCGATTATTGATAGTAAGACGCTCGAGGATCGGGTGCGCGTTGAGTTGAGAGAGACAATTCATTATGGCGGGGGAGATATTTTTAATAGCGGTAGTAGCTATTCAGATACGTTTACAGTGACATTGGTTGAAGAACCGGCCGGCTGGCGCATTGTGGATAGTGAAAGATGCTGGGCTTATGCATGGAACCTGCCGCTAGAAGCGGGGGATAATTCTTATGAAAATGGTTAAACGAACATACATTTATATTGCTAGTTTTATCAGTCTGAACGCCGTTGCTTGGGCGATTATTTTTCTGTTTAGAAACCTAATAGGTGAATTTATTCCGGAGCTACTCGCGTGGCAACTTTCGATTATTGTTTTTGGATTCCCGTTTTATATTGGACATTGGGCGTGGATTCAACAGATAAACAAAACGGATAAACAGGAGCGCACTTCAGAAGTTCGAGCATTCTACTTTTATGCGATGCTGGCATCTCTTTTGGGACCGGCAGTTAATCAGCTTTTCCAATTGATTGTTGAAAGTCTAGAGCTCTTAGCGAATGTTTCAGACTATGATACAAATCCGATCAATCATCTGATCGCGTTTATTTTCCTTGCTGTTTTGTGGCTCTACCACATGCGTATTGTTCAAAACGAATACATTGATCAAAGCCGAAAACCTTGGAGCAGACGTATACGCCAGCTCTATCAATGGGGATTTTCAATAACCGGATTGGTGATCCTGTCGTATGGGATAATAGAATTACTTAACAGTTTGATCGCTGAATTCTTTCTTGATAGCCTCACCGCAGATTTGAATGACATGCTCCATGCCGTTGTTCGAGTCGTTATTGGGGGAGGGCTGTGGATCGCCTTTTGGCAACAGCTACAAGCCAACTTTGCACAGAATAAATTGGGGGAACAGGGTTCTATTTTGCGCAAGATATTTCTATACGCAATTATGTTCATCTCTTTGGCCAACTTTATTTACTGGTCGGCCGTGGTGTGGGATCGGCTCCTGAGAAATTTGTTTAAGGTTTATGACTCCCTGCCAAGCTTGCCGGATTGGGATCAAATTATTTCGATGATGGCTGTTTCGCTAATCGTATGGGTTTACCATCTGCTTGTGTTGCAACGAGATGTGGCTCAAACAAAGCTTGCGTCATTTCAGCAGACGATTCAACATGTCTATCAGTACCTGACGGCCGGAATAGCGTTAATCGCCCTGGCGGGTGGATTGAGTGGTATGCTGCATGTACTGTTGGAAAATATAATCGATAATCAGTCACTCGCTCGAGACATGTTTCTTACATTTTTGGCGACAGTTTTCGCCGCTGCACCCGTTTGGTTGTGGCAGTGGGGGATGATACAGCAACGTTCGTTTGGCAGTGAGAAGGCTCGTTCGGCCGAAAGTCATTCGCTTGTACGCCGAATTTATCTCTACATATTGATGACAATCGCAGGATTAGTCGTTTTATCGGCCGGGGTGTACTTGGTTTATGATCTGTTTCAGCAGTTATTTGGCGTTCAAGCATATCAAGATTTTAATGATACCCAATGGGCGCAGGCTTATGGCGTTGTTTTTCTAATCGTGTGGCTCTATCACTTCATGCTTGCAAGACGTGATGGTCAGCGGCAAGGGGTTGAGCGGCAGCGCAGAGTCTCGGCCGTAACAATCGCCATCTTTGACTCAAATATTGCTGGCCTAACCGAAAGTTTGCAAAAGGCGATTTTAGCCAGAATGCCAAAGGCGCAACTTAAAGTTGTTCCGCGTCAGACGAGGGAAGGGTTAGGTGATTTTGATATCGCGGTTGGCCCTTGGCGAGCTTTAGCGAATTTTAATCAGGCAAGCGTCCATAAAATTATGCTCCCAATTGGCGGTAAGGGGAACATTTGGGCCGGTGTATCTCAAACGAATGCCCGTCAAATAATTGATGACGCTGCGCAAAAAATCGAAGGTTTGACACTTAAACAATCTGAGCCGATGTTTAAACGCAGTGCATTTGGTTGGATTTTGGGTGTGGTGCTCATCTTGATCCTTTTTATCGCGATTAGCCGCTTTTTCTTTTGGTTTTAGTTTGAGCAAAGCCCGGCCGAGCTGTCGTATTCCAACAACTCGGCCGGTTGAGCATTTGCAAACAGTAATCATTTATCTTAGGTCCTTCCCCCTTTATCCGTTCCCATCTACACTTCGAGCTATGCATTCAAAAGCGTTTCCATATGTCGGTTTGTTGGGTTTTTTCTGGGGGAGCAACTTGGTCGCGGCCCGTTTTGGCACAGGTGAGTTCAGTCCGCTTTTCTTCATTGCGTTGCGGCTGACCATTGCAACTGTCTGCTTTTTGCCGTTTATGGTAACTGGCGGCCGGAAATTTCCGACTAATCGTGAAACGTGGGGACTGGCTGTAATCAGCGGTATTTTGGGGGTAGCCATCCCGATGTCTACGTTTATTTTGTCGTTGCAGTACATGTCGAGCGGGCTGGTCAGCATTTTTGTGACGGCCGCTCCTGCATTTATCGCCATCGCGGCCCATTTCTTTTTGCCCGAAGAACGGTTAAGCGCATTTAAATGGATCGGTGTAGGCTTGGCCTTGGCAGGCTCCATCTTTTTGGTTGGATTGGGTGAGAGCGGGTTGGCCGATGTCGGCCGGGTAAATATTTGGGGGCCGATCTTTATTTTGGTTGGATTGATTGGAGATGCGGCTAACGCAATTTTTGTGCGGCGCACGATGCGGGATCAAGACACTAATCAGGTCACCGGCATCCGGTTGTTTACGGCCGCCCTCATCTTAACCGCCCTAACGCTGGCGTTTGAAACACCATCATTTGATGGAGTAACGGGGTGGGGGGTGTTCTCACTTGTGTATGCCGCCTTGATCGGTGCAATTGCGGGTCAGTTTATGGCCTTTTATATTATGCGAGAATTTGGAGCCATCTCATTTTCTATGGTCGCTTTTGTAATTCCGGTAGTAGCTACGATTTTGGGCGTTTTCTTGCTGGGTGAAATTGTGACGTGGGGGATGGGGATCGGCGTGATCCTAATCGCGGCCGGGATTTGGGTCTTAAATCGGCCGGAAAAAGAGGCAACTGTCGCCCCTGCATAAGCACATTGAAACACATTTTAAATACAAAACTGAGGGCGCTCTCGAGTGAGCCATCCATCGATCTTACAACAGAACTTGCACTTTTTTCATTTTAAAACGTTTTTGAAATAACGGCCGTAGTGATGTTTGTGATTGAAAAATACGGGGTGCGAAGTCTATGCTCCCCAATAGCTAAATGGAGAATGTGTGATGAATTTTTATTTGAAAGTTTTACGTCAGTATGCCGATTTTAAAGGGCGGGCCCGCCGCAGAGAGTATTGGACGTTTATCCTCATAAACGTCTTGATTATGACGGTGTTAGGCGTAGTTGATGGGATCATATCCTATCTGCTTGAGCTCCCGTTGCCGATCCTTTCGAGCCTGTATCTTCTTGCAACGATTGTGCCCAGTTTGGCCGTCTTAGTCCGTCGGTTTCACGACAGTGGAAAAAGCGGTTGGTGGTTTTTGGTAAGTGCTATTCCCGGCATTGGTGGATTGATTTTACTGGTGTTTTTGTTGATGGATAGTGAACCACAACAGAACAAGTGGGGATACAGTCCGAAGCTCAAGGCGTAGGCTAGATCAATTAAAAACTAAGTTTTCAAGAACCGGCCGTGGAGAAATCTGCGGCCGGTTTGCGTTAGAGCCCCATCATGAAATCAAAAATCATGTCGTGATGACCGGGCAAATTTTCATGACCAAAATCGGGGAAGAGTTCAAACGATTTTTCGGCCGTGATTTTGTTGTAAGTCGCAAACTGGGTAGATGGGGGGCAGATCATGTCAGACAAACCGATGAACCACTTGGTTTTCGCCTGAGTGCGATAGGCCAAATGCTGAATATCGATGTAGCCTAACTTTTCAAACACCTGATTTTCTTGCTTGTGTTGCGGATCAAACCGGCGGAACCAATCAACAAGTTCCCCATAGGCATCTTTGGCCAAGTCCATTTCCCACACCCTGCGATAATCTGATAAAAACGGAAAAACCGGGGCTGAAAGTTTGACCCGAGGCTCAAGAGCCGCGCAGGCAACGGTTAAGGCACCACCTTGGCTGCCACCCGTCACCCCGACCCGATTCTCATCTACGTGGGGCATATCCATGATGATTTTGGCCAGTTGGGCGGTGTCTAAATAGATCTGGCGAAACAGCAGTTTTTCCGGCCGCCCCCGTAGCGCATCGGTCAACCCCCGCACGATATGGCCGTTAAGCGTGTTGCCGGTCACACCGCCCAAATCTTGTGAAAGCCCACCTTGCCCCCGCACGTCCATGGCGGCGACGGTAAATCCGGCCGCCACATACGGCAGTTTGTCAAACCAATCACCCGAGTTCATAGTGTAACCGTGGAAAAAGATCACGGCCGGTCGTGGTTTGTGGGATTTTTCAACCGGCTGGAGCAGTTTTGCATAGATGCGTTCTCCGCCAACGCCGGTAAAGGTTAAATGGGCGCATTTGGCGAATGGTGGTTGAAAATCGGCCGGTTTGATCTTAACTTTTGGATCGACGGCGTGCATCTCGGCCAATGCCTGATCCCAATATTTTCTGTGATCAAGCGGCCGTGGGTTGATGCCAGAGTAGCGAATGAGTTCTTCGATAGG
>JAHDGV010000349.1 GCA_020631655.1 Chloroflexota bacterium
ATTTTTGAGGGGAAGCTCGCGTAGTCATAAACCCACTTTGCTTCAATCCTGCCACTTCTTTCTTGTGGAGGTTCAAACGTGATCACAAGCTCTTTCGAGCCAGTCGTAGATTTATCACCCGGGAACCGAACGTCAAAATCCATCAGCGTTCCCTCGACCGGTTGATCACCGTTTGATTTAACATTTACCACAAAAGGGTTCCAACTAGAGTAGCTTTTAATCGCTGTTAAAATGCCCCAAACCGCATCGATTGGGGCATTGATCTCACATTCAGCTTGTGCTTGCATTTTACTCGTCCCCAATTGATAGATACTGATTGTTCTCAGCCGATAGTTCCCACGTTTGCTCCGCGATCGAAACAATGTACTCCTCATCGACTTCAATGCCGAGCCCCGGCCCAGTTGGAACCGTAATCGTGCTGTCTTCACTGTTGAGCGTGAATCGATCTGCGATATCCTGATCATAATAGCGATCTGTGGCTGAAACATCCCCCGGCAGGGTGAAGTTGGGCATGGTACACAGATGTAAATTGCCAGCCCGGCCGATCCCGGTTTCTAACATCCCGCCACACCACATTTGGATGCCGGCCGCTTGGGCCATGTCGTGAATTTTGATTGCGTTGGTAAAACCACCCACACGGCCGACCTTCATGTTGATGATGCGTCCCGCTTTGAGGTCGATCATGCACTGCACATCGGCCGGACTGTGGATGCTTTCGTCTAGGCAAACGGCCGTTTCGATTTGCGCCTGCAAGCGGGCATGATCTGCGATGTCGTCATAGCTCAGCGGCTGTTCTAACATGAGCAAATTATACGGATCAACCTGCTTGAGTAGATCAGCATCATCGAGCGTAAAGGCGGAATTGGCATCTCCCATCAGCAAAATGTCTGGGAATTTTGAGCGGATCCGTTCAATCGGCTCGATCAGCCAATCGGGTGAGATTTTCATCTTGATCCGGCCGTAACCGGCTTCAACAAAGCTGGCGACCCGCTCTTCAAACTGCTCAACCGTCGGTTGGATGCCGATACTCACCCCGACCTCGACCCGCTCCCGCACACCGCCCAGCATGGCCGAGAGCGGCTTTCCTTCAGCTTGACCAAACCAAGCCCAAACAGCATTTTCGATGGCCGCTTTTGCCATCACATGACCGCGCACCGGCTTCATCAGGTTATGCACATCGGAAGGATGTTCAACCGTTTGCCCCACCGTCATCGGGATCAAAAAATCGGTTAAAACGTGCCACGCCTCTTTGTTTGTGTCAGACGAATACCACGGCCCCATGCTGGCGACGCACTCACCCCAAGCGGCCATCCCGTCAATGGTAACTTTTGATAAGATGGCTTGCCTCGCCGTTTGGGTGCCAAAGCTGGTCCTGAACGGATGCACAAGTGGGAGTTTGATTTGATAAAGTTCAATTTTTTCGATTTTCATATTCGTATTCATATGTAGGGGCGCAGCGTGCTGCGCCCGGGTCCTATTGCGCTGCGCCCGTGACCAGCGCGCTGGTCCCCTACGTGGGATTCCAATTTTTTTCAAATAAATAGTGGCAGATCGGGTCACCAGGAATCAGGTCGATAACCGTGTAGCCGTTTTTAAACGCGGCCGTAAACAGCTCGCGCGTGTGCATGCGCCATGCGATGCCTATATCCAAATCTGCTTTTTTGACCGCTTGGAAACTGCGAGGAACTTGAAGCAAAAGCTGGCGAGGAGCAGAGGCAAAATCGGCTGCTGGTAAACCATCCTTTGGGGTTAAAACGTTGTTTATTTGGCTAGATTGGTTGAGTAAAAGCCCACCATCTGCCAAAACAGATTCAACTGTTGGGATCGGCCGGCTGTTATCAGCATGACCCTGCACCCAGTTAGAGGCGAGCCACCAATCGACACCGAACCGATCTGTTTCAATGCCACGATTTAGCTCATCATCGAGCATGCCGTATAAATTTTTGTGATAGGTGTCGCTAACAGCACCCAGTTTGCGGATGTTGAGCGACCCATTCATCGTTTCAAGTGGATCATAGGTCCAAGTCATCCAATCAAACCCTTTTTCAAGCGCGTGCTCCCGCTGGGCCCATTTGATCTTGCCACCTAGCCCTTTCCCTTTGTATTCGGGAATCACCCCGGCCATGTGAGAAGCGCATTTCCACCGTTTTTTGTCTTCGACGTATGCCCAGAATCCCCAGCAAAAGCCAATCGGCCGTTCATCATCAAACGCCAGTAAAATCACCCCGCCGTTTTCTTTGGCGATGGTTTGGCTTAGATGGCCCGGAATCGCATCCAGCCCATCACTGCCCCAGGCGGCCATCCCTATTTGTTCGATGAGACGGCCGTCTTCGGCCGATTTTAGGGGGCGAATGGTCAAATTCATCAACAAATTATCTTTTCTTTTTTCAAGATGTCCATTCCAATTTATGAGGATACAATCAACGGTAGACTAAATTTTGAGGAAAAAAAGTTCTTATGATCGATGGTGTACACGGCACACACAATGCGGTCCCTGATGACCGCAACAAAGATGTTTTGATTTATGTGAATGGGGAACTGTCTACACGTGAAAATGCGAAAATTTCTGTTTTTGACAGCGGCTATCTTGTGGGGGATGGGGTTTGGGAAGCACTCAGGCTGCACGATGGGGTGCTGGTGTTTCTAGATGAACATCTTGATCGATTGTGGACGGCCGCGGCTACTGTCGGAATGAAACTGCCTTGGACAAAAGACGAACTGGTGGCGGAAATTTGGAAAACGCTAAATGCCAATAACATGCACGACAATGTACACTGCCGCTTTATGGTCACTCGGGGCATTAAAAAGACCCCGTCGCAAGACCCTCGATTGACCATCACAAAGCCAAACTTGGTTATCATTGCTGAGCATAAAAAGGCGAGCAAGCAATCCAAAGAAAATGGGATAACCCTATTCACGAGTACGATTCGTCGTGGCCAGCCAGATTATCTTGATGCCCGTTTAAACTGTCACAGCAAATTGCACGAGGTAATGGCGTTGGTGCAAGCCATCGAAGCGGGAGCTGATGAAGCGCTGATGCTAGATGTGAACGGGATGGTTGCGACTTGCAATGCAACCAACTTTTTCATTGTCAAAAATGGAGAGCTTTTAACCTCTACGGGACAGTATTGCATGAACGGGATTACCCGTGGAAAAGTAATTGAGTTGGCCCATGAAAATGGGATCCCTTGCTACCAAAAAGATTTTTCACTGTTTGATGTGTATGGGGCAGATGAGGCGTTTGTCACCGGAACATTTGGCGGGATGACTCCGGTTACCCATGTAGATGGTCGGCAAATCGGTGAGGGCAACTACGGCCCGATGACCCGTCGGATCAGCGAGTTGTACGAGGCAAAAATTCATCAGGTCGTCGCGGAGTTTAAGGGAGAGTAATTATGTCAGCAGCCTTTTTTGCATGGATTATGCGCGCGGTGGGATGGGAAATTATAGGCGGCCGGCCGCCGGCTGATAAATACATCTTTTTGTGTGCCCCTCATACTTCTAATTGGGATGCGCTTTGGCTATTTATTGGCGTACGCGGCTTAAAGATGAAGCCTCGTGTGTTGATCAAGTCAACCTACAATGTTTTTCCGATGAAATGGCTGTTCAACTTTTTGGGCGGGGTGCCGGTAGATCGGAGTAGCAAGGCGTTTGGGCTGGCTCAGCAGATGGTTGATTATGCCAAAACGGTAGATGACCTTGCGCTGGTTATCACCCCAGAAGGGACTAGGTCCTATCGTAAATTTTGGAAATCAGGTTTTTACCAAATCGCTTTGGCGGCCGATTTGCCCGTTTACTTGGTTTCGGTAGATTATCCGGCTGGCATTATCAAAATTTCTGAAGAGCCAACACCGATCACCGGAGATCACTCGGCCGATATGGATCATATTCGCAAATATTATGAAGGGATTCAGGGGAAATATCCTGATGAATTTGGCCCACCCATTTTGAGAGCAGAGCTTAAAAAAGAGAAATCCTGATGTTAGAAAAGCTCGCACGAATCATACTCAAAGTGACAGGCTGGACGATGATGGGGACCAAGCCACCCGAAAAGAAGTATATGGCGATCGGGTATCCTCACACGGCCAATCTGGACGGTTTCTGGGTTATCTTGACGATTTTAGCGATGGGGGAACGGCCGAAGGTTCTGGTGAAATCAACCTTGTTTCGATTTCCGATTAAGCGACTTTTAACTGTGGTTGGCGGGGTGCCGGTTGTGCGTGGTGAAGGTGCGAAGGATCTGGTTCAACAAAGCGTTGAATACATTAGATCGGTTGAATCTGTGGCGCTTATGCTGGCGCCTGAAGGGAGCCGATCTTACACAGAATATTGGAAGTCTGGTTTTTACCATATTGCAAAGGCGGCCGGTATTCCGATTTATTTCTGCTTTTTAGATTATGATAAAAACGAGCTGGGGATTAACGCTGATCCGCTGTATTTGACCGGTAATATGAAGCTGGATATGGATGTGATCCGGGCGTTTTATGCGGACAAGGGGAGCAAATGGCCGGAAAGGAATGGACCGATTCGCTTAAGAGGAGAGGCGGCCGAATAGTTAAACGAAAATTTTATCCTTCTTCTTCCGGTTCAACGATAATCACGTTGGGATTATGGGGACTCATGCCTTGTGCCCCTCCCATCGGCCCCATTGGGCCAAAACCACTCACTCGAATTTGCCCGCTTGCTATCCGTTTTTGAATTTGTTGAGAAACAAATCGGCTGATTAGCTTGCGTGTGGGTGGGATAAGAAGCAAAAAGCCGAGGGCATCGGTCAGGATGCCGGGGGTGAGCAAAACGGCTCCAGCTACTAAAATCATTGCTCCTTCTAAAAGTGCCTCGCCTGGCATTTGTCCCGTCTGTAGCTCTTGCTGCAATCTGCGCCAAATTTGTAACCCTTGCTGGCGGGTGAGATACGCTCCAACAATTCCGGTTATGACAATTAGGCCGACTGTGGGCAAGACGCCGATCCATTGTCCCATCTGGATGAGCAAGATTAGCTCGACGGCCGGGACAACGATAAAGAGTAACAATAATCTGGATAGCATAACTTTTCTCCGTATTTTGAATCGTTCGTCTGCTGAGTTAAAAACGGCCGCAAAAGAATGATTCGTACTTCACTGGTCAATTGTAATCTCTTGTTGAAACGATTGGTCTAATCGTTTCAACGAATCATACAAAAGCAATACGGTAAAAGTTTCAAAATTGTTCGGATAACTAGTGAAGGTGGTAGGGAGTTTGAATTGAAGGGTATCCTGAGTGACCAGAGTAAAGACTCTTGAATGATTTAAATGAAGGGTATTTCAAAGTTGACATAATAAAGTAATCAAGCCTTTCTTTTAATCATGAATACCACACTGAATTTAGAGGTCCGCTAAAAACAATTTAACCTCATTCACTCTGTGGTGCTCTAGTTCATCTAGAATAACCAAACTGCTTTCCCCCAATTCTATAGCGGATTCTACATTATCGATTACGTGCGCCACTCGCGCTAAACCATTGAGCTTTGCATCTTCCCATTGGGATTGGGTAATATAAAAATCTCACAATTAAATCAACGTCGCTCCAATTAACCAAGGATGATCTAATCTGACACTAACCAGTCGGGGTATTTTGAAATGAATACACACGGTACCCTACACACCCGATCTAATAAAAAGGCCCCGACCTTTTTATCAGATCGGGGCCAGCACTAATACTTACCTAGCTTAGGTCTTTCGAGCTTGGTCTATTGGGCGATGTCAAG
>JAHDGV010000350.1:0-1636 GCA_020631655.1 Chloroflexota bacterium
AGGCCGGTCATACGCATCCGGTCTTTGAGCAGATTTTGCTTATCGATCACATTTTCAACCGTGTCCATCGGCTCCCACTGGAACGGGGTATGCGGTTTCGGAATGAACGTTGACACACCGGCATTGACGGCCGCTTTTTTGCCGTGGAACTTCCGGCCGACGCCGACCACATCTTTGCAAAGCTCAGCAATCGCATGCACATCGTCCAAATCTTCATTCGGATGGCCGATCATGAAATAGAGCTTGATGGTACGCCAATCCCGCTCATAAATGGCGGCGGCCGTTTCAAGCAACTCTTGATCGGTCACATATTTATTGATGATGTTGCGCATCTTTTCGGTGGCCGCTTCGGGGGCAAGGGTAAATCCACCCCGCTTGCTGTCACCCAAGTTGTCCATCAGCTCGGTGCTCACCGATTCAATCCGCAACGATGGGAGTGAAATGTTTAAGCCCAAGTGACCGTACCGCTCACCAATGGCACGGGTAAGCTCTAAAACGTGGGTATAGTCGCTTGACGATAGCGATAGCAGTGCGATCTCTTCGTAACCCGTGCTGGCTAAAATCTCGTCCATTGCGTCTAAAACTTCTTGTACAGAACGTTCGCGCACCGGCCGGGTGATCATCCCTGCATGGCAAAAACGACAGCCACGGGTACAGCCGCGCATAATTTCGATTGGGGCCCGCGTGTGTACCGTTTCGATGTAGGGCACCACAAATTTTGTCACCGGCGGCGGCAGCGTTGGGGCGATGGTTTTCATCACCTTGGCCGGTGCTTCCGGCATGTTAGACGTAATCGCCTGCACCGTTCCATCTTCGTTGTACGCCACATCGTAAAAACGAGGGACATACACCCCTTCGATCATAGACAAGTAACGCAGTTGAGTTTCCCGATCCATCCCTTTAGCGCTCATCATCGTCGAAATGATTTTCATGATCGCATCTTCCGCTTCACCAATCACAAAAACGTCGATGAAAGGAGCCATCGGCTCAGGGTTGTAGGTCGCGTGACCGCCCGCCACAATCAGCGGATAACTGGCGTCGCGATCTTCAGCCCGCAAAGGCATCCCAGCTAGATCAATAATATTGAGCGCATTGGTATACAGTTGCTCGTATGGCAGGCTCAGTGCGATCATGTCGAAATCACGCACAGCATGTTTGGTCTCCAACGAAAAGAGCGGTACGTCCGCGTCGCGCATCTTCTCTTCCATGTCTTCCCAAACGGTGTAAGTCCGCTCGCACAGCAGGTTCTCCCAATCATTGATCATGTTGTACAGGATCATGAGCCCTAAGTTGGACATGCCTAAGTCATAAATGTCTGGGAAGGCTGTGACCACTTTGAAGTCAACTTCATCCCAATCTTTAATAACTTGGTTGTATTCACCGCCGGTGTAACGGCCGGGCTTTGTGACGCGGGGTAAAATTTTGTCTAATGCGATTTCGATCTGTTCTGGAGCCATATTATTGGTTATTGGTATTTAGTGGGTCAGCGGTCTGCAACCCTTTTTCTCTGTGGAATCACTGATAATCTATCAATGAGCGACTGGTTTTTTGTTTCTTGATTCGTTCTAATTATACAAAGTTGCGCAAGGTAGTGCATAAGGAGTTAATCACAAAGCATGATCATTGAATTTTTGGG
>JAHDGV010000350.1:1736-5725 GCA_020631655.1 Chloroflexota bacterium
GTTGCGGTTGACAGCCGGAATTGGTTAGCCATTTGGGACCAACTCATGTACCTACAAAATCGGGTGGGGGTCGTCAATGTTCATGAAATGCAGGATGGGGACTCTGTAGAGTTTCGAGATGGCTCAGGGGAGAATATCAAATTTACACCCTTCAGGCTTCACCTCGATTATGTTTATGGATTTGTGATTGAAACAAACGGGAAACGCATCGTCCAGGCGGCCGATGAGCTGTTTAACTGGGATCCCCCTGAAGAGCTGCGTCGGCCTGATCTCGCCATTTTACCGGCCGGTTTGTTCGAGTTTAATCCCGCCACTGGGGAGCGCATTATGATGCCAGAACATCCACTGTTTAAAGAAGAGGCATCATTCAAACAAACCCTAGCCATGATTGACAAGCTAGACGCAAAAGAAACTTGGGTTACCCACATCGAGGAAGCGTTTGACATGACCCCAGAAATTTTGGCAAAGGCTGAGCAAAAATTTGCGGCCGAAGGGAGAAATATTCGATTTGCTTACGATGGTTTAAAAGTGAAGGTATAGGCTCGAAGTTTAATAAGCTGGCCCCACGTAATCGTGGGGCCATGTATTGTTAATGGTGGTCGTCTTCCGGTTCTTTTTTGACAGGTACATTGAACGTCATGCGAGCTCGGATGACTGCCAAGCCGTCTACGTCCGTCACTGTAAACGTCACAGGATTAGCATCACCTTTGCCATAACTGCATTCATCACCCACTTTTGCCGGCCGGCCGAGTCGGGTCACAATTAACCCACCTACCGTTTCGACGTTAGGTAAATCGTGATCTGCGGTTAAAATCTCACGCTCAATCAGATCTTGGACTAGCACTTCCCCATCACATTCAATGATGCCCGGTGCCACTTCAAAGATCGGCTCACGCTCAACGTCAAATTCGTCGCGCACTTCACCAACAACCTCTTCAACCAAGTCTTCAAGCGTTACGATGCCTGCCATACCGCCACGTTCAGCCAGAACAATGGCCATGTGAACATGGTCCTCACGGAACCGCTCTAAAAGCTCCTCAACCATGGTGTTCTCGGTCACGATAGGAGCCGGTCCTAGAACATCGGCTAAAACAAACTCACCCTCAGGGTTTAATGTCCAAGGGATAAGCTCACGCATGTGCAAAATGCCAGCGATGTTGTCGATTTCTTTGTCGTAAACGGGGAAGCGCGTATGGGTGCTTTCTGCAACTTCGGCAATAATCGTTTCGATTGGGGTATCTAACAAAAACGCCTCAACTTTCGGCCGAGGAGTCATCACATGCCCCACTCGACGCTCGCTAAAGTCAAAGATATTTTTGATGATTTCTTCTTCATCTTCGTCGATGAAGCCACCTTCAGCACTCTCGATCACAAGATGCTCAATTTCTTCCAGCGAATGCGGCCGAGGCTGAGCTGGTGGCAAGTTGAGAAGCCCCAACAGTGAGTTACCAATCCAGTTAAGCACAGTGACTAGAGGAGACAGGAACGCACGGAACACGGCCATTGGTCCCTGTAAAACCATCGCAGTATTCACCGCTTGGCTCAAAGCGAACGCCTTCGGGATCATCTCACCTACCACAACGTGTAAATAGGTCAGGATGGGTAGAACAATGGCAAACGTGGTGAAGTTCACCGCAAACTCGTGATCGATCTCGAAGAAACGTCCTAAAAATGATTCGATGCTACCAACCAGCAAATGTTCAATTGCAGGCTCTGCATACATGGCTAAACCGAGTGACGCAATCGTAATACCCAACTGGGCCGTTGCGATATACCGGTCCTGTTTAACTTGGTCAGTGGCAGTCTCTAAAATCGTTTTTGCGCTGGCGTTCCCCGTTTCCTGAACGATGGCTTCCAGCTGACTCGGCCGAACGCCGATAATGGCAAATTCTGCCGCTACAAAAACTCCGTTCACAATAATCAAAACGATAATGATTGAAATTGGAATTAGCCAATCAACAATGGTAAACGTTTCTGCTTCTTCTGCTGGTAAGAAAGAAGCCAAGCTTGAAAGGTGGACAAGAAGATTTAAACCGTTCATTATTTCGAATCTCCTTTGTTCCGTTTACCAGAACCAGCCACGCTTTGTGAGAACAAGTTGAACACTTCTTCGTTTTGTAATTTTGGATGATCAGGATTCACCAAAGACAATTCTTCTATCCCCTTTTCGCCGATTTTCTCGACCCTTATCGTTGTCCCATCAATTACAACCTCATCCTTATCAATGGGCGACCGGCCGAGATGACCAATCACCAAAGCATCGAGGGTGTCGTAATTTTCGTCGAGGCTGAGATCAAAATATTCGTTAATGTCGGTAACTAGCCAGTCCCAGCGGAAGCGAAGTTTCCCTTGAGCACCTCGATAAAGCAGGGCCGCTTCGTCATCTGATTCGTCTTGTAGCTCCCCAAAAATCTCTTCAATCAGGTCTTCTAAAGTGATGAGGCCGTACGTTCCGCCAAACTCATCGAACACAATGCCAAAATATTGGCCAGCATCTTCCAGCTTGTCCCAAACGGCCGAGACCGGCATCGCTTCAGGAATGTGAATGATCGGCCGGAGCTCTTTTGGAAGCTGACTTTTCCCTTGAACTTGCAAGCGGAAAAGATCACGTACGTGAACAAATCCGACAATTTTATCGATGTCGCCATCAAAGAGAGGGATACGGGTCCGGCCGGTGTCTACCGTTAGTTTAAGCAAATCTTGAACAGTTGAATCCACGGGGGCGGCCACAATGCGGCGTCGCGGTGTCATCACCTGTCGGGCGGTTAAATCCCGCATCCGAAATGCGTTCCGCAACAGCTCTTTCTCTTCATCATCCAAGATTCCGGCCACATGGCTTTCACCCACCAAAATCTCAATTTCTTCAGGGGAATGGATGTGCCCATGCCCGCCTTCGTGGCTCATCCCCAGCAACCGTAAAAACACATTCGAGCTACCATTACATATCCATAGAATGGGCTTCAAAATAAAGGATGAGATTCGCATCGGAACGACCAAATACATCGCAATATTTTCTGGATACTGGATAGATAGAGATTTAGGAACAAGCTCTCCCAAAACAACTTGCAGAGTTGTGGTCAACGTCAAAGTTAAAATGACGGCTAGCGTTACTGAAATAACTGGTGAAGTTTGCAATGCAGAAGCGATCACCCTCTCCCCGAAAATTCCTAATACGAGAGAAGAGATCGTAATTCCAATTTGAGAAGTTGCAACGTAGTTATCCAACTGCGAAACATCATCCATAATTGGAAGAAGCTGCTTAGCAAGGCTGTTTCCTTCTTCTGCAAACTGTGCAATGCGAGTTTTCCGGGCGGCAACCGTAGAAAACTCACCTGCGACATAGAGTGCATTAAAGCCAACTAAAACAGTGATGACGACAATGATGAAAAGTAAAGTTAAAAATGTGCTCATGAATTAAATGCGGCTAGCTCTCCAAACGCAAAGAAGGCCCGTTGGACCGTATCGCAGACTATATATTTTCCATTTTTGATGATGGTGGTGGAGCAGGCTATTTTTGTGGTGTGAACGGTGTCCCTTTGGTCATCTTCATCTGATAAAGATGAATTAGAACACGAATCAATTTGTTCTGTCACGATCTAAAAAAGCGAAGGCGATGGGTTAAAAACCTATTTCCTTTTTCCCTGATACTCGGTGTTTCCGAAAATTTTTATTTGTGGGCCCACCGGGATTCGAACCCAGAACCGAGCGGTTATGAGCCGCGCGCTCTGCCATTGAGCTATAGGCCCAAAATAAAGAGCGGGTAACGAGACTCGAACTCGTGCATCCAGCTTGGAAGGCTGGCGCTCTACCAACTGAGCTATACCCGCAATTTGATAAGCAGCAAAAGGTAAAACCTCTATCCATTATCTGGATGTTATTTCTACCGATCATTTGTAAAAAAACTGGTCGGGGCAGCCGGACTCGAACCGACGGCCTCTCGCTCCCAAAGCGAGCGCTCTACCAAGCTGAGCTATGCCCCGAAAACAGGA
>JAHDGV010000351.1 GCA_020631655.1 Chloroflexota bacterium
GCTTTCCCTTTGGTGATAATGTCTCGCTCAAACTTTTCAGCATCGATCGGGCTCGCCGCCTCGAGGTGTGGCGTTGGCTCTGGATGCATGTCTTGAGTGGAAGCAAGCATATCGCTGGGGGCCATCGCCTCCCCGTTGTGGCTCATGGCAAAGGTGTTTTCCATCTCGTTGTTCATGTACCGTTGGGCCGGTGAGGTTTGCTCCGCTTTATCAATGATGGCTTGAAGCTCTTCGGTGCTGGCGTCCGACTCAATCTCAACCAGCATTTCAACCGGCAGTGCCCCGCCGATCATGTTGCCCCGGATGGCTGACCCCTGCATGGTGTAAAAATTATCTTGGGTCAGCTTGTAGTTTTTGATTTCGATCCCGGCCGCTTTGGCATGTTTCATCAGCTCTGATGTAAACGAAAACGCCATCCCTGTGGTGTAAAACGCCAGCGGGAACGGAGCTAAGTCGGTACCGTTTAGATACGGCCCTTCATCACACACCATGCGCCACTGCACACCGCTAACGCTATCGTAAACCAGCGCCTCTTTTTGCATACCAGTCAATGCGCGCAACTCGCTTCGAATCGCGATTTTGCCATCAGATGCGTCTAAATTAGCGGGCCGGGCTACATTTTCGGCCGCTTTATAGGCCAGTTCAAATCCTAAACTTTCAATATCTGCCATGTTTTATTCTCCGATAGAAGATAGGGACCCAGCTCAACTTGTTGAGCCTCTATCCTTTTTTTTCTTTATCAACCCATCCAACATTAACCGGATGAGCTTTACGCTGTTCGCTTTTTGCCCCCGTATGCTTGCCGATATCCCAGCCAAGATCAGCCAAATTTTGGTTAGCAAAATCTACCGATTCTTGATCGGTCACTGTGGCGATGGTGTCATTCCAGCGGTTGAGCCAGCCGGATAAACAGTTCACCGCCAAGATCTCTATGATCTGTGTGTTGGTGTAGTATTTTCTCAAATTTTCAAAATGCTCAGGCGTTGTAGCATTGGGGGTGATGGCGGCAACTTGGATTAGATCAAAAGCGGCTCGCTCAGCATCGGTAAACAAATCCGAGGTTTTGTAATCCCAAATCGCTCGAATCCGCTCGGTGTCTACCCCCATCGAATTGAGACGAAACGCGCCGTGCGACTGGCAATGCATACAGCCGCTCATCCGGCTGGCCATGGTAAATAGCTCGATTTTTTGCTGGCGGCTGATCTCGCGATCACTCTGCACAACCTTAACGAGTTTTGTGAACGCTTGACGCAATTCGGGCCAGTTGTTCATCTCAAAGCCTTGTCGATCGTGGTACTCGCTCATTCTTTGTCTTCCTCCTCTTCTCTCAGAATCCAACCCATATTTAGCGGATGTGCTTTGCGCTGTTCGTTTGATTGGCCGGTATGTTTACCAGAACTCCACCCAAGATCGCTCAAATTTTCCGTTGCCCAATCAACTGATTCTTGATCGGTTACCGTGGCTATTGTGTCATTCCAACGATTGAGCCACGCGGCCGCGCTGTTGAGCGCCAAAATTTCAATGATCTGATCGTCTGAA
Source organism: Chloroflexota bacterium (assembly GCA_020631655.1). Classification (GTDB taxonomy): domain Bacteria; phylum Chloroflexota; class Anaerolineae; order Promineifilales; family Promineifilaceae; genus WTJY01. Next base: position 1,540 of record JAHDGV010000351.1, read on the forward strand.
TAGTGCTTACGTAAATTGTCAAAATCTTCAGGCGTTGTGGCGTTGGGTGTTTGAGCCGCCCCACGAGCTAAATTAAGCCCGGCCCGTTCTGCATCGGTAAACAGATCAGAAGTTTCATACTCCCAAATGGCCCGAATTCGCTCAGTCTCAACACCCATATCATTCAGATGAAAAGCGCCGTGTGATTGACAGTGGGTGCAACCGCTGGCTAAGCTGGCCATGGTAAACAATTCTTGCTTGAATTGCTCGCTAAGCCCTTTTTCGGCCCAAACAACTTGCACTAATTCGTTAAATGCCTGGCGCAGTTCGGGCCAGTGCCCCATTTCAAATTCCTGTCGATTGTTATAGTCGCTCATCTTTTAGAAACCTTCCTTAACGACAACTGCCGTTAACTAATTTTTAGTTCAATTTCATCCAATCGCACACATCGTGAGAGGCGATCTTCCCCAACGGGTGCCAATTGCACATCTTCTGCTTTACATTCATCCGTAGCAAAGGCGCATCTTGGATGGAAACGACAGCCGCTTGGCCATGCACTAGGTGGAGGGACCAACCCATCGATTACGGGTAACTTGCCATCTGCTCGGCCGTTGTGCGGCAAGGTTTCCAGCAACGCATTAGTGTATGGATGTTTAGGTTGTTTGAACAAAGCATTAGCCGTGCCAGTTTCTACAATTTCGCCTGCATACATCACTGCAACACGGTCTGCAATTTCAGCAATGACTCCCAAATCATGAGTGATAAATAAAACGGCCATGCCAAACTCTTTTTGCAAATCTTTGAGTAGATCTAAAATTTGCCCCTGCACCGTCACATCTAACGCCGTGGTCGGTTCATCGGCGATAAGCAATTTGGGATTGCACGCCAAGGCCATGGCGATTCCGACCCGTTGGGCCATACCGCCGGACAATTGATGCGGATACTCATCCAATCGTCGTTCAGGATCAGGGATTCGAACCGTTTGCAGTAACTCGAGCGCTCTTTCTCTAGCCCGTTGCGTGTCCATCCCTTCGTGAATGCGCAGACGGTCTGAAATTTGGGTCACAATCGTCATGGATGGGTTGAGCGCGGCCCAAGGCTCTTGGAAAATAATCGCGATCTCTTTGCCGCGGATTTTGTTGAGCTCATTTTCAGTCAGGGTTGTGATTTCTGACCCTTCAAACTGTACAGACCCAGCCGTAACTTTACCCGGAGCTGGAACCAATCCTAACGCTGAAAGCGCCGTCATACTTTTACCGGAGCCCGATTCGCCTACAAGGCCAACGGTCTCTCCCGGCATAATTTCAAACCCGACGTTTTTTAAAATTTGTAGCGGGCCACCCTCGCTTGGGAACTGTACTTCCAGCCCTCGCACAGACAAAACCGCACCCGAAGCGTGGTCATAATTTTGCAAAGACCCTTCATCCCGTTTTTTGGTTTGAGTTAGTTGATTGGTACGAGAATCCCGGCCGATGGCGTCCCGAATCCCGTCTCCTAACAAGTTAAACGAGACAACGGTCAAAATCAAAGCCGCTCCTGGTGGAACAACGCCCCACGCATGTTGTCTCAAAGTTGTCTGACCTTCAGCCAACATCCGTCCCCAAGCCGGTTCCCCCGCGTTAACCCCCAACCCCAAAAAGCTAAAGGTTGCCTCTAAAATTAGTACGGCGCTTGAAAGAATCGCCATCTGAACGATGATCGAAGGAGCGACATTGGGCAAGATGTGGCGGAACATAATGCGCGCCGCATTCAAGCCACCAACTCTTGCTCCATCCACGTATAGTTCAGATTTTTCAGCGATCATCACACCACGCGACAAACGAGCAAAGCGAGAGGAAAAAACGATACCCAATGCGATCATGGCACTGGTCAAACCGCTTCCCAAGATCGCAACAATCGCAAAACCCATCATGATTGCTGGGATGGTGAAAATCACATCGATGACCCAACTAATTGCACGGTCAACCCGGCCGCCAAAGTACCCAGCCACTAGACCAACCGGAACTCCTACCAGCACAGCGATCCCCATGGCGACGGACAATGCTTGAAACGCAAATCGAGCACCAAAAATCACACGGCTAAAAAGGTCTCGGCCAAACTGGTCGGTCCCAAGCCAAAATTCAGCTGAGGGTGTCCCAAATCGACCGATTAAATCCTGCGCCATCGGCTCGTAAGGGGTGATGAAGTTTGCAAACACCGCCAGAAAAACCAGCAAGAGAAGGTAAAAAACGGCCGCGGCCGTAAATGGATCACTGAGGAGGCGTTTCCAGAATCGACTGCTCATCTTACTCTAGCCTCACTCGTGGATTTAGCCACGCATAGCTCAAATCGATTAACAAGCTGCTGATGGCAACGATGGCGGCCACCAGAACGAGTCCACCTTGTATAACGGGAATATCTTGGTCAAGAACCGATTTGACAAGTAATCGGCCGATGCCAGAAATATTAAAAACCAGCTCAATCACAAAGGTTGAGCCCAAAATGACCGCAATACGGAAACCAATGACTGTCACAACCGGAATCATCGCATTGCGCAACGCGTAGCGACTCACAATTCGCCAACGGGGGATACCTCCCGCCCGAGCCGCTTGGATATATTTTGATTGCAGCACGTTGCTCATTGAGCTACGCATCTGACGGGAAATAAGAGCGCTTGTAGGAATCGCGAGGGCCGAAGCAGGCAGTGTGATCGTATGTAGCCACTCTCGAAACCCATCTTGAATTGGAGAATAGCCGATAACTGGGAACCAGCCTAAATTCAGACCAAAATAAATAATCAGCAGAATGCCAAGCAAAAACCCCGGCAACCCGATCAGGGTTGAAGTCAGAATAGTAATAAAGCGATCTAAGAAGGATCCAGGGTAGAGCCCTGCAAGGATTCCGAGCAGTAGCCCGATGGTGATACCGAGAAGTAATCCACCTACCGAAATGGCCAGGGTTGGCTGCAAACGTTCCAATAGCATTTCGGTGACGGGGCGCTTGGTGAGGACAGAGTTGCCAAAATCCCCAACAACCGCCCCGCTCATCCAGCGAAGTAACCTTTGACCAAACGGATCGTTCAACCCCATTTCTTCTTCTAAAATGGCGATGTTTTCTTCCGTGGCGGCGTCTTGTAGCATTACCACTGCAGGGCTACCCGGAATTAAATCGACCAATAAAAACGCCAAAATCCCAACTGAAAATAGAAGAGGAATGGTGATAAGGAGACGCTGGATGATAAATCTTGCCATTTTTTAAAGTAAGCAGTGACCAGTGGAGAGAATCCTCTCCAACTGATCACTGCCTACTGAATACTGTCTACTGTCCGTCTGCCCAGCGAACCTTCTTGATGTCAAAGGTCAATGGCTGAGCTGGAATCTTATCGATTCCTGTGAATTGATCGCTGTAAGCGATGATGCCGTCTAGTGTTACGACGTGGATGAAGATGCACTCTTCGATCATGATCTCTTTAGCTTCCGCCAGAAGCGGCTCAGCTTCTTCTAGCGATAGACCGGCCGCTTCATTGATCAGATCTTGAACACCTTCAGGAACCACCTTAGATGGGTTGATGGGTCCAGCTCCGGCGCGTTGTGCAAGCTGGGTGAAGAGATGGGCTTCTGGGAATGGGAGTGGCTGAATAGCGTATTTACCCGCGATCGCATTGGCCCACATGTCAGGTGGTGGGAACTGTTCATACTCAATGTTGACCCCAATGTCAGCCCAGTAACCGGCGGTACCTTGTCCTAAGATACCGAATGGGCCACCCCAGAATCCGCTGGTCAGATTCAATTCAGTCACGCCCGCTTCTGCCAAAAGCGCTGCCGCACGCTCCGGGTTGTAACCAACATCGGGTGGATTGTCGAGATAGCCGTACTGCCCGCGAACTTCACGCTGTACGCCCGGAATCGCATCCCCTTCTAGCAACACAGATGCATATTCCGCACGATTAATTGCATGAGATAGGGCACAACGAACCCGCTTGTCAGCCAATTCAGGCACCATTTCACCATTCAAGTCGAGAACTTGGAATCCGATGCCCACCATCGGCGCTTTGTCAATTAGGATACCCGGAGAACCCTCGATGGCAGATAAGAACCCATTTGTTACAGCAATCGCATCAACATCGCCATTTAAGATAGCGTTGGTACGTGCATCTGGGCTTTGGATGTAGTGGGTTTCAACCCGCTCAAAAGCCACAGCAGAAGGTTCCCAATAGTCATC
>JAHDGV010000352.1 GCA_020631655.1 Chloroflexota bacterium
CGCCACAAAATGTAGAGTCCACTCCCCAAAGTTAATGACGCCCCGACCCACGTAAAAATCGTTGGGATTTCGTTCCAGATCACATACCCCCACATCACATTGATTGGGAGCGTCACATACTCAAACGGAGCGGCAACAGATGCAAGTGCTAGGCTGTACGCCTTGGCGACTAAGAACATGCCGCTGGCCCACACCACACCCAAACCCAGCATGATGGCTAAATCTAACGCCGTTGGCATTGACCACGCTCGGAACAAGAATGCGATACTAGGATGTGCGTCTGGCATTTCACCGATGAGCAACACAATCGGTGCTAAAACAAAGGCGGATACCAAATAAACCAGCGTGCTGTAGTAAGCCATCGTTGCACTGCTATCATACCCTTTTAGCCTCCGGGTAAGCATGAGGGCCAGCGCATAAAAAACGGTGGCGATAAAGACAAAAATACTCCCCATGTTGAAGTTGGCCGTGCCCGGCTGCACAATAAACAAAACACCGCAAAAGCCGATAATCAGGGCGGTCCAGCGGCGGGGACCAACTTTTTCACCCAGCATCAGGACGGATAAGGCTGTGATGGTGAGCGGGGCTGAAAAACGGATCGAGGCGGCTTCGGCCAGAAGTAGGGCTGATAGCCCCATAAAATAAGTTGTGTACGAGATAAAGAGGAATAGGCCGCGCGTCAGCTCCATGCGTCGCTGTGTGGTTGTGGGAATTCCACGGTTCCCTTCCATCCAAAATAAAACGATGGTAGCAGGCAGGGCCACTAAACTGCGTAGAATCACAATTTGCAAAACCGGATAGCCTGAGCTGAGTGATTTGATGGCGATGTTCTGGAACGAAAAGATGAACATCCCCACCACAATCCAGATGATGCCTTGTACGTTGTTGCTAAGTTTGGACAAGCTGGGTTAAACGCTCGCTTTGGCGATCGCATCCTCGAGCATTAGGCCGGTGTAGTCGCTGGCGTTGAACAGCCGGCCGCTCCGGCCGTCGTTGAGGAAGGCGGCGATGCACACGCCCGGCAGTGCATCTTCGGGGGCGTTGGGCGCTTTGGGGCCACCCAAATCGGTGCGACACCAGCCTGGATCAGTCAGATTAATTGTTACATTGGTTCCTTCAAGCTTAGTCCCCAAATCAACCGTAAACTTGTCGAGGGCCGCTTTACTGGCTGAATAAGCCGCTTGCTCCGGCTGGTGACGAATGCCGCTGGTGGTGTTGATCACCCGGCCGTAGCCTCGCTCGATCATGGGGGGGATTAAGCGATAGCAAATGGTGGCGATCGCGGTCAGATTGACCTGAAAGCTAAGCGCAAAGTCATCAATCGGGGTTTGCCAAAAATCTTGCTGATAGGGGACCTGCACGGCCGCATTGTTGCAGACAATATCAACCTGAGTTCCTTTGAGCTCAATTTTGTTCAGCATTTCCACAATCTGTTTGTGGTCGCTTAGTTCCGCTTCAACCGCATAGGCGCTGATCCCGTACAGCTGGACTTCTTTCAGCACATCTTCTGTGTGTGCTAGGCTCCGGCTGTGCAAAATAAGATTGCACCCCTGTTTTGCCAAAAATTGTGCAGTTAAATAGCCGATCCCTCGGCTTGCACCTGTGATGAGTGCCCACCGTCCGTCGATGGGGGTCATCGGGAGCATTTTTGCTGATGGTGTTAACTGATATTGCATGTTGTTAGACTTTAGAGGCTTTTTTTTGTTTGTCAGTTAAATGAATAATAAAAAAGACCCCGAGGGTTTGGGACACCCTTGGGGTCTACGCTACCTAAGTTTCGTTTAGACCAAAATAAGCGGGAGCGCCGCTTCTTCAGCTTTTATATTTAAGGCGCTCAAATCACTTTTGAGCAGATCGATAAATTGTTCGAATACCTCATCGATCTCCGCCCCAATTGTCTCATAAACCTCTTGCGCTTGCACTGTCGGCCGATAATCTCCCAGATAAACGGCCGGAGGGAGCGAGGCCATTTGCTCGAGCAAACGCTGGCCGGAGTTTGTGAGCTGGGTGCTACCTTTTAGCCCGGGGACCGCTAGCTGGGATTCAATCTCGAGCACTTTTGCACTCACCGCCTTGGCCTCGGCCGCCAAGGTCTCATCCTCAACCCGGCCGCTCAACCCATCCAACTGAGCGCGTAAATCCCGCATTTGATTAATCACAGTCACTGTTTGCTCACATTTATCAGTGATCGCTTTGTACAGTTCAAACTGTGCTTGCAAATCTTGGTTACTGGCTTCTACTCCTCGTTCTTTTATCACGTCAAAGGTTTGTTCTTGTGTGTTGCCGTCGGCCGTCAGGCAAACGGTGTAAGTGCCCGGAGGAACCACAGCGCCGTAAATCGACTCATTGGCAGCCGCGTCATCCCCTTTAACTTTGCTCACGTGCGGATAGCGCAGATCCCACACAAAGCGTTGCCAACCCGCTTTTTTAGACACAAACGGGCCGGGCGTTTTGTCAGTCTGATCATCTGGTTTGTGAACATATTCGCGCACCAAATCGCCGTTGCTGTTTTTAATCTGTAACGATACTGACTCAGCATCTGCGCCTAAATAATAGGTGATGATCGCCCCGCGGGGCGGATTGTTGCCCGCCTCTAAAAAGTGGCGCTCAACCACGCCGTTTTCGTTAGCCGTGGCGATACCGGTTGTGACGATGCCCAACGTTGTCATGTAAAACTTGCCGTTGCCTGATGCACCGGCCGCGTTTAGGCGATCTTCAAACACCTTGGGCAACACCCGCTCCGTTTCACGCGGTTGGAACAGATGGAGCTTGCTCTTTTCAACTTTCGCATCGTACTGATGGAGTGGGGAAAGATCATCCAAGATCCAGAACGACCGGCCGTGGGTTCCCACAATCAGGTCACCGTGTTTCACTTTCATGTCGTAAATCGGCACTTTGGGCAGATTTAGTTGGAGCGGTCCCCAGTTCTTCCCATCATCAAACGAGACGTACATGCCGGTTTCTGTACCTGCATACAGCAGGCCCTCTCGCTCAGGATCACACCGAATGACACGGGTAAAATCATCGGCCGGGATGCCTTTGGTGATCATGGTCCATTTTTTGCCAAAGTTGGTTGTTTTAAACAGATAGGGGGTGTTGTCATCGAGCTTGTAATTGGTTGCCGCCGCGTAAGCGGTCCCCGCATCAAATGGAGAGGCTTCGATGCAGTGAACCATCGCCCATTTTGGCAGCTTTTTAGGAGTGATATTTTGCCACGTTTTGCCACGATCTTGGGTGATGTGGATCAGCCCATCATCGGTTCCGGCCCACAGCACATTTTCATCAAAATGTGACTCATCTAGGGCAAAGATGGTGCAGTAAATTTCGGCCGCACCCATTTCCCGATTGATCGGCCCGCCTGAGACTTTCTGTCGTTCAGCATCGTTGGTGCTCAGATCTGGGCTAATAATTTCCCAGCTGTGACCTTCGTTTGTTGTTTCAAACAGGTGATTCCCGGCCGCATAAATTCGGTTTGAATCAAACTTTGAAAAAATAAGCGGATAGGTCCACGAAAAGCGATATTTGTGTACTTCGCTTCCGTATCCGCGATGAGAACGGGGCCACGTGGTTACCAACCGAATCTGCCGGGTTTTGTGATCGTATCGCTGGAGCGCATTTCCACCGCCGGGTGAACTCCCAATCGCCCCATGATAAACAATGTTTGGATCGTCAGGATGCACGGCGATATAGCCGCTTTCGCCCGTTCCAGGCAGGTAGCTGTCAGCCCACGTAATGGCGGCATGATTACTCCGGCTGGGGATGCTGATACAGCTATTGTCTTGCTGGGTGCCATAGACTCGATAGGGGGTTTGATTGTCAACATCCATCCGATAAAACTGGGCCGTAGGCTGATTGTAAATCGATGACCATGTGACACCGCCGTTGTACGAGACGTTGGCTCCACCGTCGTTCCCCTGCACCATGCGCTGGTTGTCATTCGGGTCGATCCAAATGTCATGGTTGTCTCCGTGCGGGGTGCTGATGGCATCAAAATTCCGGCCGCCGTCGGTTGATTTCCAGAACTGCAAATTGTTGATGTAAACGGTATTTGGATCGGTCGAGTCGGCCGTTAAGTGGGTGTAGTACCACGCACGAGCCATTAGCTCCGGCTTGTCGCTGACCATTTTCCAGCTATCTCCGTAATCATCAGATCGGTAGAGTGCATTGGTTTCACACTCGATTAAGGCCCACACGCGGCCGCTTTGGGCCGGTGACACAGAAACGGCCGATTTCCCCCACAGTTTTTTAGGCAGACCTTTATTTTCACTGATCTCCTCCCACGTTTCGCCCCCGTCCATCGAGCGATACAGCCCGGAATCAGGGCCGCCACTCGACATCATCCACCAGTTCCGGTACGCCTCCCAAATCGTCGCGTACAAAATGCGGGGATTGTTTGGATCGATGGTTAGATCAACCGCTCCAGCCTTGTTGCTTTTAAACAGAACCTTTTTCCACGTTTCCCCACCGTCTATCGATTTGAAAACACCGCGCTCATCGTTATCACCAAAGGCGTGGCCCAAAGCCGCTACGTACACAATGTCGGGATTGGTTGGGTGCACCCTAATTTTGCCGATGTGGCGCGTGTCGGCCAGCCCCATATGTTTCCAAGACCGGCCGCCGTCAGTCGTTTTGTACACCCCGTCCCCATGTGACACGTCGATGCGAATGGTCGATTCTCCCATCCCTGCATAAATCACGTTCGGGTCTGATTCAGCTACGGCCAGCGCTCCAACAGAGCCTGTTTTAAAGAAACCGTCTGAAATGTTGGTCCAGTAAGTCCCACCGTCATCGGTTTTCCACACACCACCGGCGCAGGCGCCAAAGTAAAAGGTGTTGCGATCTTGGCTGTCCCCGGCCACGGCAACCACTCGGCCGCCGCGAAACGGGCCGATACAGCGCCATTTTAATAAGTTATCAAAGGTTTCATTCGCCACGTGCTTCTCTCCTGATAGGCTCCATTTTTCAATGTTCAAACGATTGTTTGAATTCTAGCTCTGTTTTTTCGGATGGGCGAAATGATCATCTCGGTATCTTGTTAGTTTTGCTCTCAAAAAGAGGAATGTGGGCTAAGATTTTTACCGATGGCTTTAAGCCTTGTGTTGTTAAATATTGATTTAGCTTGATGCGAGAGGAAACATGCAGATCGATTTAGATTCAATCGAAGTTGTAAACAATAAAGAGAAAAAGCGGTTTGAGGTGCACATTGGAGAGCATATGGCGATTATGGATTATGTTCCGGCCGGGAATACGATCGTCTTTACACACACCGAGGTGCCTGTGGCGTTAGAGGGGAATGGCATTGGGAGTAAAATGGCTCGAGAGGCGCTGGCCTACGCGGCCGAGCTGGAGCTAAAAGTCCTTCCTGTTTGCCCTTACGTGGCGGCATTCATCGGCCGACATCCTGAATATCGCCAGCAAGTGTTTGGGGTCGATAAACATATCGATGATGCGGCCGGGAACGGGTAAGTTGGGCCGTTTGCCTGCAAAAGCTTAGCAAATTAAGGTGGGAGCCATAAACCTAAAGGTTTCAGCTCAAAACAACGCCCTCGCGGGCTGTTTAAGGTCGCAGGTCGTTGTTTCAAGCCGCTGACATTAGTCAGTCGGCATTAGATTTCGAATAAATGAAAAACCTAGGGGAGAAATAGGGATTTACAAACAAGAACAATTGTTCTAAAATTGAGAGCGTCTAAATTACTTA
>JAHDGV010000353.1 GCA_020631655.1 Chloroflexota bacterium
TTGCTGTGCACAAGATCATCTTGCTTAAACCCAAAAGATTTTGGAGCTTGGCCATGCTGGTCTAGGATTTGATATTCTGGGCCGATCTTTAAGAACAGGTCTGGTAGAGCCTTAAACGCGTAATCAAGCTCTTGACTAACTTGTTGGTAGGATCGGTTTAGCCACTCCAGCTTAATTTGGATCAGCTGCTTTGTGATTTCATCCAGCATCCCAATCGTTAAGACAACAATTTCAAAGTCTCCCAGTTTGTATCCAAAAAGCTCCCCTTGTTTGATAAATACCTCAAAGTTGTTTGCTTTTTCTAAACGAGCGAGGCCGGTCCGTAGGCTGTACTCATCCAGCTTGTAATTAACAACAACTTCGCCCCCTTTGATGAGCGCATAAGAAGCCATGAACTTGGCCAAAAACGAAAATGCCCCCTTTTCAAGTTCAGAAACGTTCTGCGGCCCCTGTGTTAGCTGAGAAAAGACATTGAGTTGCTCTCTAAGCACCCGATTCTGTCGATTTTGACTTACAAGGTCGTCAATTTGATCAATGGTTTTTTCAAAAAAGTTCTTAAGCTGGAATATCTCCTTAAAATCCAAAACAGTCGGGACATAAAGCACATGTCCCGACCCTCGTAGCGCAACTTTTTTCCACTCGCCCTCAGGCGGTGGGCTACCTGCAGTGCCAATCACTACTCCATGGCTGTCTGCAATCTGCTCAAGTAAGTTCATTAAGGTTTTACAACAATCCGAACAAAACCACCCTTGTCCACTTCTGAGCGAAAATATCCTTCATCGATAATGTCTTCTAGAGGAATTTCATGGATTAGAAGGTTAAAATCAGGCTCTAACGTCTCTAAAACTTCGTTCAACTTGCCTACGGCGAAGGAATCATAAGCGAATGAAGAGCGCAGTTGAACCTGCCTAGCGATGACCGACATCGGGATAAAAGATAATTCGTGGAAGTAGCTACCGATCATCAAAACGATCCCATTTGATTTAACATAGTCGAAGCTTTCCAAAAGCGCCGCGTTTTGGCTGGCAGGGTCACTGCCTGCGCAGTCAATCACAATGTCGTACTCACAAGTTAGCTCTTCACTTCGCAAGGTTTTAATGCCTAGCTCGGCCGCCTTTTGCAGTCTAAATGGCAAAAAGTCAGATATAACGATGTCGGCTCCAAAGTAATCTTTTAAAACGGCCGCTACACAAATGCCTACACCACCTGCCCCCAAAAGCAGAATCTTGCTCCCAGCCAAGCGATCCTCAATTTGACGGCCGGCATTTATTCCCACCAAAATCGGCTCGATAAAGCTGTAAAGAGAAGTATCTAGCGATCCAACTGGGAAAATATTGTCCCGTTTCACCACCGCATATTCAGCAAAACCGCCGTGAGCGCCAACCAAACCGTAATAAGCCAGATTTGCGCACAGATTTTCAATGCCACCTTGGCAATTATCACAGTCACCACAGCTAATTCTGGGCAAAACGGCTACAGGTTGCCCAACCAACCGTGAGTCAGTGTTGGGCCCAACCCCCTCAATCACACCCCCAAACTCATGTCCTGGAATCAGTTCATCTGAGCCCAATCCTGCATCACCCGGAATCGCATTGATCAGATAGGGCCCTTCCATAAATTCGTTAACTTGTGTTTGAGAAATACCAGAATGGGTTACTTTGATTAGAACTTCGCCGTCTCCCGGTATTGGCTTTGCAACTTCCTCTAAGCGAATATCGCGCTGATTGTAAAATTTTAATGCTTTCATTGTTCAATGTATTTGCTAAGGTAAGATCATGCATTTGATCTCACGTCCGATGATCCAAGATACTTCTCGACGCTTTATTATTTTTTTATTAGCACAATTTCTCAACCCCCTTTTAGTACCCTGAACTCATGTTAGATATAAAAACGGCCGTAGTTATCCCTGCCCTAAATGAAGCTGAAACCATTAGCGACTTGGTAACTGAAACCCTGCAATACGTCGATCAAGTGATTGTTGTTGATAATGGCTCGACCGATGAGACGGCCGCGAATGCAACCCTTTCAAATGCTCATGTTATTCAGGAAAATAGACAAGGGTATGGATTTGCATGCAAAGCAGGATTTGACTACGCGAATTTTGAAGATTTTGACATTATTGTAACCATGGACGGCGACTACAGCAGTTTACCCAGCGAATTGGATCGTTTGCTTGATCCGATCAAAAATGGAACGGCCGACCTTGTGCTTGGTTCCCGCACCTTAGGCACCATTCAAAAAGATGCGATGCCTCCCCACCAGCGCTTTGGCAACTGGCTTACATCAAAAATCATCAACCTACTGTTTGGGGTCCAAATAACCGATCTAGGGCCATTTAGAGCTATTACGGCCGAACTCTACCGAGAGCTAGATATGCAGGAAATGACCTTCGGCTGGCCCACAGAAATGCAGGTTAAATCGCTGGCGCTAGACAAGCGTGTAATTGAAGTGCCCGCCAGCTGGCACAACAGGCGGGCCGGAGTGTCCAAAGTCAGTGGCACCATCAAAGGCTCCATCTTGGCCGGATATTACATTTTGGGGTCAACGTTCCGGTATCGGAATTTCAAAGGCTAACGCTAGGACTTTCATTGGCAAGGAACCCTGAGCTTGTCGAAGGGTGATCTCGCGGTTACTAAATATGGGCAAAACGAAAGTCCGAACTACCTAAAGTTAAACTCTTCGAAGTGAATGTTGGAGCTAGCCACACCCAATCGCTCAAATTCGGCCGCCATGCTCTCTGTCATTTTGACCGGACCGCACAGGTAAACAGATTTCTGCGACACATCGTTGCCACACAGCTCACAAACCATCTTGGGCGTTAGCCGACCCATATCGTTTGAGACCTGCAAATGCGCGTTAAAAGAGTCGTGTTCGGCCGCTTTTTGCTCAAACTCATCGAAAAAGATGACATCCCCCTGACTACGAACCGTATAGAAAAAATCGATCTGCTGAGCCGGATTAGATACCATGTCGCGTGCCCAACTCGTAAACGGGGTAATCCCGATCCCACCTGCGATCCAAATCTGATCATTATTGCTCGCTTTGTAGTTAAACATCCCATGGCCGCCGGTAATCTGAGCCTCCATCCCCGGTTTTGCATTCTCATACAAATAGTTGGTCCAATCTCCTGAATTTTTAATCCCCAACCGGAGCTGATTCTCATTAGGGCTACTAGCAATTGTAAAAGGATGCGGCTCTTCAAGCACAGAATCTCCATCAAAATGGATAAAGCAAAACTGCCCGGCCTTATGCTCTAATTTCTCCCCTTTTGGCTCCATCACCAATTCAACAATGGCGCCGTTTAGTTTATTAACCTGTGTCACTTCATAGGTCGAGGTTTTTGTAGCTCGACTAGCAAATGCCAGCTTGTAAATCCATGCCCCCCCACCAATAACGGCAAGCACAAACATAAACAGCCCTTGAGGTGTTCCAAATGTCAATGGATCAACCATCAGATAGTGGAAAATCGATAGCAGATACAAAACGCCAACCAGCCTGTGGCTTTTACGCCATGACGAGTACGACTGACGGAAAAAATTGCTAATCACAGGCAGGCGAGGAGCAAGGGCCATCAAAATGGTCAGCAAAAATCCGTAAAAGGCGATCATTCCAAGCCACAAACCCGGCCCCGGAGTTGGCCCGTTCGGGATAACAACGACGTGCCCCACAAGAATGAGGAGCGAAAGAACCGCTATTTGACGATGGGTTGCATACATTTTGTCTAGCCCGCCAAAGTACGGCTCAAGCCATTTCGGTTTAGTCGATAAAAATATGCCAATACTCAGCAAGATCATGGCGATACCGGCAAAAAGTTCACCTACAAAATCACCTCGCACGGCCGCAATACCTTCTTCCGGCAAAAAAATAAAAGACAGCGCCACATAAATCAGCACGTCTAATCCGATCAACCAATTTCCCAACTTAGCTTTATTCATTTCATCACCTCACACCCTCTTACGCCAAAACATCCCAAATCAGATTCAATCCTGCGGATATTCGGTCATCCCCTCCAAAATCATGCAGTAGCCACGCATCCCTTTTTGCATGTTTTCCAGTCGGAAAAACTCGTTAGGGGCATGCAGATTCTCATCTCCAACTGACCAGCCAAAATTAACTGTGTCTGAGTTGAGTGAGTTTTTGAAAAATGCCACAATCGGAATAGAACCGCCCACAAACACCTCAACCGGTGGTTTGCCAAACAGCTCGTGCATTACATCGGCCGCAATTTTGTTACCGGGATGGTCGGCCGCCATCAAGTACGGGTAGCCGGTTCCGGCCGTCTTTTCGATGGTGACAGTCACTCCAGGAGGCGTATATTTTTCAATGTGCGCCACGAGCAAACTGTGAATTTTGGTTGGATCTTGATTAGCCACCAATCGGCAGGTAATTTTGGCATGCGCCTGCGAGGGCAACACCGTTTTCGTCCCATCCCCCTGAAAACCACCCCAAATGCCGTTTAGCTCCAGCGTCGGCCGAAGCCAATTCCGTTCACGAGTGTTAAAACCAGGCTCGCCAAAAAATTCTGTGATGCCTACTGACTTTGCATACTCAGCTTCGTCAAACGGAATTTCAGCGATTTTTTCCCGCTGGGCGGCCGTTGCGCCGACTACATCATCAAAGAAGCCTTCAACTGCAATCGCGCCGTCCTCATGGCGCATCGACGCGATAATTTTAGTTAAAGCTTCGATCGGATTCTGCATAACCCCGCCGTGCAGACCTGAGTGCAAATCGCTTGAAGGGCCGGTCACATTGATCTGCAGGCCAGTCAAGCCTTTTAGCCCAAGCAGAACCATCGGTGTATTCTCATCATGCATCAACCCATCTGACGAGAGAACAATGTCACAAGCAAATTTTTCTTTATGTTGTTCAAAAAACGGCTGGAGCTGGGGGCTACCGATTTCTTCTTGCCCCTCAAAGCAATATTTTACGTTTACGGGTAAAGCGCCTGTGGTTTGCAACATTGCCTCGGTGGCAAAGATGGGGGTCACCATCCCCCCTTTGTCGTCTGATGCACCACGGGCGTACACTTTGCCATCACGCACCGTTGGCTCAAACGGTGGAGTCTCCCACAGGTCAAGTGGATCGGCCGGTTGCACGTCGAAATGACCGTAAATCATGATCGTTGGTTTGTCATCGCCTGCATGGAGCCAATCCCCATACACCACTGGATGCCCGCCGGTTTCCATTAGCTCAACGTGCTCAACTCCGGCCGCCTTCAGCCGTTCAACCACCCACTCCCCTGCTCGGCGCACATCGGCCGCGTATTCGGGCAGAGCCGACACACTAGGTATCCGCACAAACTCAAAATACTCCTCCAAAAATCGATCATGCTCCCTGTTTAAATACTCACTCCAATGCGCCATCATTGCCTCCAAAATTATTTTGCGCTAGTTGTACCCAACTCAGTCGAATTCGCAACCTTAATGCACACACCTAGGTAACTCGATTACAGACCTCGGAGGTTTCATTTCTTAAAAACAGAATTCTCCTCAGAAAAAAACCTTCGAGGTCTTTTAAAGGGAAATCAAAAATTGCGTAGTTTCACCCATTATGCGTGGTTGGTATTCGGTGTACTATTCTGTCATCGGTTGACGCCGGAAGACGACATCGCAAAGACTCATTGTAGTCTCCATCACACCCTTTCACAGGTCACACATCACACAGTCTCGTCACATCCATTCATCACAGTCACACAT
>JAHDGV010000018.1:0-12633 GCA_020631655.1 Chloroflexota bacterium
CCGATGCGTTTTACCCCAGCATCGATGAGTACACCAAGGATGTTGATGCGCTTTTCGCCAAAGTAAAAGAACATGCGTCCGGAAAGCCCTGCTTCATCTACGGCCACAGCATGGGGGGACTAATCACCAGCTACTACGAGATCACCCATCATCCAGAGCTTGCAGGGATAATTTTGACCGGCCCGGCCGTAGCTGTAGGGGATGACATCTCTCCGTTTTTGATCCGCATCTCCAAATTAATGAGCGGCATCGCCCCCCGTTTGGCAACAACCGTGCTAGATGGCAACCTAATTTCACGCGATGCAAAAGAAGTTGAAAAATACAATAATGACCCGCTTAACTACAGGGGTGGCATTCGGGCGCGGGTTGGAGCAGAAATGCTAAAAGCGATTCAGCACGTAGAAGACAATCCGGCCCAGTTCAAAAACCCTGTGTTGATTATGCACGGCACGGCCGACGGCATCACGGCGCCACGCGGCAGTCAGGCGTTGTTTGATGGGGCATCCTCAACTGATAAAAAGTTGCGCATGTGGGATGGGCTCTATCACGAACTGCAAAACGAGCCTGAAAAAGAGGATGTGATTAGAGAGATGATCGCGTGGATGGACGGCCGAGTTTAGCAACACGGACGGCCGAGTTTAGCAACACAGATGGTCAAGTTTAGCAACACCGGCGGCAGAATCGTCAATCCAAAATCATAAATCGCAAATCATTTTGTCCAATCAACCTGCCGGCCGGCAACATCAAACCCAACCGAACGGTAGAGGCGTTGGGCCGGTAAATTTGGACTCTCCGTATAGACTTGGGCCACCTGCATTCCGGCCGCTTTAAATTGTTGCAACCCGGCTAACACGAGCCCTTTCCCCAGCCCTTGCCTGCGATACTTAGGCTTGACCCCAAGCGGTTCAAATATCCCGATTTGTCGCTCCTCATCTAACCACCCCAGCGCGAACCCGGCCAATTTTCCACTAGGAGCTACCAGAACCAAATCCAGCGCTTGCTTTTGATAAACGGCCGTCTCCTGCAATTTAGCATAGCTCTCTTCAGTCACATCATCGGTTAAAAAGGATTTGTTGTGACATTTAGCCCGCCATTTTTCTTCGCCTGGCTCTAGCAAACGAACCTCAAATCCTTCTGGCAATTCTGGTTGCTGAATGTCTGCATTCAGATCAAAACGGTACCAAACATAGTGAAACATGTCCGGCCGGAATCCTGCATCGGTCAAAAGCTCTTCTTTTGGTTTGTCCCAATCGTGTACCTGAACTTTTAGTTGAGCATACCCCCGCTTATCAAATGGAATATTGCGAAAACGCATCTCTCCCCAGCGCAAGACTCGCTTGTCTAAGCCCGTCCCCTGCAAATCAGGATCGACCACCATATCAAGCCCGTGATGCGCCAATGTGTACCAGCCCATCCCCAGCAACTCGGCCGTCTCTTTGTCTTCCCACAGGTGGATGACGCTTGACGCATCAAACTGGTCTGAGCGGTAACAACGCCAAGCCAAATCCCCGATATGCAGGTTCAACTCCGGCCGGTCAGACGCAATAGCCACCCGCCGCATAAACCGGGCAAGCTTGTCAAAGTCACCTTCACGACCAAACGGCCGTGACACAATTTGCTTACTACGTTGCATCATCGACTAATATAACTGATCGCTATTTAACCAATCAATCACATCATCAATGTTCTTATCTGGTGGAAAAACAGGATAAAACACCTTTTCAATTTTGCCATAAGATGCGATCAGGGTCAGCCGTTTGTACAAAATCAGCCCCGCAACCAAATCAGGGTCCATCATCGGCAAACTTAAAGCTTCACGAAGCTCTAACCCCTCATCACTCAACATCTCAAAAGGCAGATGAAGCCGTTCTTTCGCCTCTTTCTGGTAAGCGGTATCCTGCGTGCTAAGCCCATACACTTGAGTGTCCAGCGCTTTTAGTTCTTGATAGTGATCCCGAAAACTGCACGACTGCGGCGTACAGCCCCTAGCCCCCGGAACCCGCTCCCATCCATTGGGCAAAGCCACATCCGGCCGCCCCGTCATCGGATAGATGTAGATCACGACCCGGCCGTTGATCTGGTTTAGGGTAACCGTTTCACCGTTTGTTGCCGTCAGGGTTACGTCGGGCAACGCCATACCAGTTAAATGGTCAGCGCCGCCATCATCAACGGGGGCCGGTAAATCTTGTGGGAGGTTTTCGAGTGCCATTTCTTTGGTAGGGGCGAGATACGCCCGATTCAACTAAATTTTAAATCAATTTTCGGGTGGATCTCGCCCGGGTCATGCAATTAGGTTGAAAAACACCCAATTCCTGCAATGCCAAGGGTGAGATTCCTTAATTTGATTTTTAGTGCACCTAAAAAATCGACCGGCATCTCACCCCTACGCTTAAAATCCTTCCAATTCAGAAAGATCCGCAATCCCTTTTGCCAAGCCCGCAATACCCTGCATCAGAGCCAAACGGTTGTTGCGCACATTTTCATTTTCATCCATCACCATCACATCCTCAAAAAATTGGGTGATGGCGGGTTCAAGATCGGCCAAGCTCTGCACAAACGTACCAACTGTGCCATCTGCTCGGCCGGTAGCTTTGCCAAATGCCTCAGCTAACCCTTGTTCTTGGCTCAGAGTAAAGTCGGCCGGACGCAATTCATGTTTCTCGGTCACTTTGCGAATAATGCGCACACAACGAGCGTATGCGTCGAGCAGTTTCTCCCAACCATCCCCTTCGGTCGCCTCAGTCAATTGAGCCACCGCCTGAGCGGCCATGTACGGATCATGGGCCTGTTCAACAAGAACAGAACGCACCAATGTCGGCCGGAAGCCTTGCCCTTCCAAAATGACGCTCAAGCGATCTTGGATAAAGCCCATTGTTGCTTTCTGCTGATCCCAGCCAGCGTTCACTTTGTCACTCTCTGGCAACAGCGCCGCGGCCGCTTTGATCCCGTCTCGCAGGTCCAAGCTGACTTCGTTGGCAATCAAATTTTCAACAATGTGGATGGCCGACCGTCGGATTCCAAACGGATCGTTTGACCCTTTGGGAGCCAGCCCGGCCGCAAACAGGCCGGTCAAACTGTCTAAACGATCCGTGATGGCAAGCGCCATCCCCGCTTTGGTTTTAGACACCCCGTTGTACTGTTCAGCGATGGCGTCCGCTACAGCGTCCGGCTCGCCGCTGATACGGGCGTAGTTGCCACCCATAATCCCCTGTAACGAGGTCATTTCGACAACCATGTTCGAGCCAAGGTCCGCTTTTGCCAAGCTGGCGGCACGGGCGGCCGTCACTTTGTCAGCGTCATCCAATCCCAACATATCAGCAACCGGTCCAACCAATTTTTCTAAACGATGGGTTTTATCGAGCATCGACCCCAAGTCACCTTGGAACGTTAGCTTGTCGAGTTCGGGTAAAAAGTCAGCGATTTTCTTCTCTTTGTCGTTGTTGTAGAAGAAGACCGCATCAGAAAAACGAGCGCGGATAACCTGCTCATTCCCGTGCACCACTTTGTCTAAATGATCGCTATCCCCGTTGCGCACCCCGATAAAGTTGGGGAGTAACTTTCCGTCTGATCCATAAACCGGGAAGTAACGCTGATGTTTGCGCATGACGGCTACCAGAACTTCATCCGGCAATTCTAAAAAGCGCTCTTCAAACGACCCGGCAAAAACGGTCGGCCGTTCGATCAGATAAGTCACTTCCTCAAGCAATCCGGCATCATCTGGAATGGTGCCGCCTTTTTCTTCGGCCGTTTGTTTCGCCACGCTGGCGATAATGTGTTTCCGCTTGCTCGCATCAATCACAATGCCGTGTGCGGCCATCATTTTTTCGTAGTTGGCCGCATTATCAATCACAATTTCTGGTGAGCTTTCCGGCCGCAAACCACGGCTTGTCCGGCCGCTGGCGATTCCGGCGTATTCAAAGCTAACTTGGTCAGGGCCGTACAGAGCCACAAACCAGCGCAGTGGGCGCGAGTAGGCGATATTGCTGGCGTTCCAACGCATCGCTTTCGGGAACTTAATTCCAGCAACGATACCGGCCAGTTTTTCAGCCAACACGCTTTGCACCGGCTGTCCTTTCTCAAATACGGTGGCTACCACATAGCGCCGCTTCCCATCTTCTTTAATGCGCAGGTCCGAAACGTCTAGCCCTTTCCCTTTGGCAAAGCCAATCGCCGCTTTGGTCGGATTTCCATCCGCATCAAACGCGCGGTCGGCCGGTGGGCCGGTCATTTCGCTTTCAAAGTCCGCTTGGCTAGCCGCCATCCCTGAAACAATGACCGATAAGCGGCGGGGTGTACCAAACACATAAACTTTGTTGTAGCTGATGCGTAGCTCTTTGAGTAAAGCTGGGATCGACTTTTCGAGCTGTCCAACAGCGTTAGGGACATCTTGGGCCGGTAGCTCTTCTGAGCCGATCTCCAACACAAATGTGTGTGTCCCTTCGGTCACTGTCATCTCAACTGGTGCGGCCGTTTCTAACGCTTTCGCCTGCCAGCCGTTGGTCTGAATCTCTTTTAACGGATGTCCCATTTCCTCCCGCTGTTTGGCATATTCTTTTGAAATTGCGCGGGACATGTTACGCATCCGCCGGAAGTAGTTAGCCCGCTCGGTTACACCTACCGCTCCACGGGTGTCTAACACGTTAAACAGATGGGAGCATTTTAGGTTGTAGTCGTGGGCCGGAATCACAAGGCCGTGCTCCAAACAGTTCCCCGCTTCCCGCTCGTAAATATCATAGGTTTGGCGCAGGGCGTTTTCATCGGCCACATTAAAGTAATATTCGCTATGTTCAATCTCTGAGCGCAACAAAACTTTGTCGTACCCAACCCCGTTTCCATAGTGGATGTCCCAAACGCTATCAACCCCTTGCAGAGTAGAAATGATCCGGTCTAACCCATAGGTCAGCTCCACGGCAACCGGGTCTAGGTCCATGCTACCCGCCTGCTGGAAGTATGTGAACTGGCTGATCTCTTGCCCGTCTAGCCAAACTTCCCAACCTAAGCCCCACGCCCCTAAGGCCGGTGACTCCCAATTGTCTTCAACAAAACGCAGGTCGTGTTCCTTTCGGTTAATCCCAATCGCTTCGAGGGACTGCAAATAAAGCTCTTGCGGGTTACCGGGATCCGGCTGCAAGATCACCTGTAGCTGATGGTGCATTTGCAAACGGTTTGGGTTCTCGCCAAAGCGGCCGTCATCCGGCCGGACAGAGGGTTCCACATACACAACGTTCCATGGCTCCGGCCCCAAAACGCGCATCACCGTAGCCGGGTTCATCGTACCGGCTCCGACCTGCACGTTGTATGGCTGTGCGATCACACACCCGTGATTTTTCCAAAATTCTAGCAGACGCAGGATCACGTCGTTGAAACTTAGCGGTTCAGACATATTTCTCAGTCGTTTTGATTGTATTTTTTTAACTGGGTTAGAGGGGGGCTAACCGGCTCAACCTTGTTGAGCTCGCAACAGGGTTGAGTTTAGGGTCAAACTGTTGACCCAATAAGGATACAAGTTTATCAGATTTTTAAAACACGCTGGTTAGGTTTACACGAATGGTTACAAGTCGGTTTAGATATTGCTCGGGAAACTATCGATAAAAAGAAGACTTGTAGACAAAACATGTACAAACTCTCTGGTGAAATTTGGTCGATTTCCAAAAAAGGAGCTCCTACACACCTTAAGGGGAATCTTTCAGCATGCACATATCTGTGCAATATCTGGGCAATTTTTGGATATCATACGTACAAAATCGACAGGAGCTCCGTACTAATGGATGTAGGCAACCGTTTCGCGAAACGCCTTTAAGCAATTAACAGAAATTACTCGTTTGTATGTCCTGGCCTAATTTGATTCACCTTAACCGTGAATGATAGACATCTGTTTAATCATACAGATCAGGTATCCCGAGTAATCTCAAACTTTTGGATAATCTTTATCTACATGATGTGTGCCAACTTTTAGCCACGGACCAGTAACTAAACTGAATTTTGAACCTGACGAGCAAAAATCTACTAACTCGCCGTTGTTAAAAGTGCATGACCTTTAACTACTGAGAGAACACTATGTCAAAGAATTTTAGAAACCATTCCTCCTCAAATCATAGAAACCGAATCGTTTTACTTTTCGGAATCCTCATCGTGTGTGTGATGTTGATCATAATTACCGGCCGAAGCTTGGTACAAAGTGTGTTTGCCGCGGCTCCCGCAAACATTCGTATCGCTCACTTGGCTCCATTTTCTGATGAAAACACAGACGTTGACATTTACATCAACGAAATCCTGATTGCACCGGGCAAATCGTTTAACGCATCAACCCAGTATTTTGAATCACCCACCAGCGAACTGTTGGTACGCGTTGCGATTAGCGGAACGCAGAATTTTGTTATCAGCGAGACAGTGACACTTGCAGATGACACCGACTACACGTTACTAATCACGGGTGATGGTGAGCGTCAACCTTTGGATGTGATCGAAATCGAAGATGACAACACAGCACCGGCCGCAGGAAACTTCAAGCTCAAACTTGGTCATGTGGCTCCATTTGCAACCGCATCAGAAGATACGCTCGTAGATATTCGGCTTGAAGATGGAACGTTACTTCTAGCCGATGTAGCTTATGGGGACATTAATGCATTTGTTGAGCTGCCCGTTGGCGTTTATGACATCAACGTAACCACCCCTGGCGGTGAAACCACCTTAATCGACATTGTGCCAGTTGAATATGATCCGGGTGAAATTATCAGCCTGTTCGCTTACGGCGATGGGATCAATCAACCTTTGGGAGCGTTTGTTTACCCCGATGTTTCATTTGGATTCCCATTAAGCCTCGAAGGAGTTGTGCCTCCACCGGGTGATCCTCGTCTGTATGTGGCTCACTTGGCTCCATTTGCCGACGAAGCAGGTACCAGCGTAACCGTGCGTTTAAATGGAGAAGACACGCTAACTGAAACAGTTTACGGCGATTCAAGCGGCTATCTCACAGTTCCGGCCGGTGAATACCTTGTTGAAGTGTTGCCCACAGGCACCGAAACAGTGGCAATAAGTGCAACGGTCAACTTGACCGACGGCGTTGATTACACCGCCTTAGCCATCGGTGATGGTGAGAATCAAAGTCTAGCCATCCAAGCACTGGTTGATGACAACAGCAATCCTGGCGACAACAAAGCATGGTTGCGTTTAGGCCATCTGGCTCCATTCGACGATACATTAGCAGGTACAACGGCCGACGTTCGCCTGCAAGATGGAACGCCTCTTTTGGAAAATGTACAGTTTGGATCAGTTGCTGACCCCATCAATCTGCCGGCCGGTGAATACAATCTAAAAATCACATCTCCGGGCGGAGACATTACGCTGATCGACCCAGCCCCAATTTCTTTGGGTGATGGAGATATCGTGAGTGCCTTTGCAGTAGGGGATGGTATCAATCAAGAGTTAGGCGTGTTTGCCATTATCAACGGAGAGGAAGGTGTCTTCTTACCAACTGAAGAGCCACCAACCGCCCGATTGTATGTAGCACACTTAGCCCCATTTGCGGCCGATGCTGACACCAGCGTCACAGTCCGTTTGAACGGAACCGATACCCTAACCGAAACGGTATACGGCGATTCTACCGGGTACCTCACCGTTCCGGCTGGAGAGTATTTGGTCGAAATTTTGCCAACTGGCACCGAAACCGTGGCCATCAGCACAACGGTTAATTTGGCAGATGGACTTGATTACACCGCGGTTGCAACCGGAGATGGAGCCAACTTAGATTTATCTATTCAAGCGGCCCTAGACGACAACAGTGAACCGGCCGACGGCAACTTTGCCTTGCGTTTGGGTCACTTGGCCCCATTTGCAGACAGCGTGCCCCAAACAATGGCAGATGTGCGTTTGCAAGATGGCACCGTAGTTGCTGAAGGTGTTCTGTTTGGATCAATCGCAACTCGTATTGAACTTCCAGCTGGTGAGTACGATCTAAAAATCACCAATCCCGGTGGCGCAGTAACCTTAATCGATCCACAACCAGTAACGTTTGCAGATGGTGACATTGTCAGCGCCTTCGCAACCGGAGATGGAACCAACCAAGACTTGGGTGTGTTTGCCATCATCAACGGAGAACCGGGTGAATTCTTACTACTTGAAGGTGAAGAGCCAGAACCAGAACCAGAAGGTGCCCGTTTGTATGTGGCTCACTTAGCTCCATTTGCAGCCGGTGATGACACCAGCGTCACGGTTCGACTAAACGGAACCGATACACTAACAGAAACGGTATACGGCGATTCAACCGGCTACCTAACCGTACCGGCCGGTGATTATTTGATCGAAATCTTGCCAACTGGTACCACAACGGTTGCCATCAGTGCCGAAGCAACATTCACCGACGGGGTTGATTACACCGCTTTGGCCATTGGTGATGGTGCAAACCAAGACCTAGAGATCAAAGCTCTGGGTGATGACAACACCACCCCAGCTGACGGCACCTTTGCGCTCCGCTTAGGCCATCTCGCCCCATTTGCTGACACAGACAGCGGAACAATGGCTGACATTCGCTTGCAGGATGGCACCCTTGTTTTGGGTGATGTTGTATTTGGCGCCGTTGCAGCTCGCGTCGAGCTACCTGCTGGTGAGTATGACTTAAAAGTAACAACACCGGGTGGTGAAACCACCTTAATCGATCCAAAACCGGCAACATTTGCAGAAGGTGACATTGTGAGTGCCTTTGCTGTAGGTGACGGTAGCAACCAAGATTTGGGAATATTTGCCATTATCAACGGTGCAGAAGGGGTGTTCTTACCACTTGAAGGTGATGCTCCAGAACATTCTGGACCTCGTCTGTATGTGGCCCACCTGGCTCCATTTGCTTCGGGCAACGGCACCAGCGTTACCGTTCGCTTGAACGGTGCGGATGTGCTGACTGATTTTAATTATGGTGGCTCTACCGGCTATCTTAATTTAGAAGCCAATGACTATCTGGTTGAAATTTTGCCAACTGGCAGTGAAACAGTTGCCATCAGCGCAACAGTAACATTAACCGATGGTGTCGATTACACGGCCATTGCAGTCGGTGACAGTGACAAACAGGCACTTTCGATTATTCCTTTGGTGGATGACAACAGTGCTCCGGCCGATGGCAACTTTGCACTCCGTTTGGGTCACCTAGCACCATTTGCCAGCACGCCAGAAACTACTTTGGCCGATGTCCGCTTGCAAGATGGCACCCTTGTTTTAGGCAATGTGTCGTTTGGTGGAGTGGCTGATCGCCTTGAACTGCCAGCCGGTGAGTACGATCTAAAAATCACCACACCGGGCGGTGAAGTTACGCTGATTGATCCGGCACCTGTCACATTTGCGGCCGGTGATGTTGTAAGCGCGTTTGCTGTAGGTGAAGGGATCAACCAAGATCTGAGCGTATTCGCCATCATCAACGGTGAGCAGGGTGTCTTTCTCCCTGATGCAACCCTTGGCGGCACCACTCAGATTTTCTTGCCCGTCATTCGACGTTAATCACCATCAAGCTAATCCCCCCGTTAGAGATTGGTTATCTCTAACGGGGAAACAGCTCTCAAACACGGCTAAACGGCCGTCTAGTAAAGAACTTTACATCGATTTATTCGATGAATTAAGACGCAACGAAAGGTGTGCTTGTCAAACTCCAGTACGAGAACGAATAACGTGATAAGCGCCTTTTGCTGATATAAGTGGTAAAAGCTGATCCATTAATTTTTTATCAGACGAAGTAGCCTGTTTGGCAATTCACTGACAAATTGCATTCAGCCGTTACAATAATAGAGTAGAGACATCGGTACCGTAGATGTATGACGAGAGTACCAACGAATTTGTCATGGTGGCTTATCACTGTTAGTAGCCTTCACTTTTTACTTCATAGTTTCAGGCGTCGTTATTTGACAATTAGTCCCAGAGGAACGCTTCGTCAAGACAAAACGACTGTGCCCATTTTGTTACTTCGACAAAATGTCCGAATGAAAACGAAGGCCAAATAAAAAGGAGAATCTCTTATGAAACATCAAATTAAGTCAAGTTCACAGCTGCTCCAGCGCCTGCTGAAAAATCGGCGTGGCGCGTGGATGGTAGCGGGACTTGTAATCGTTTCAACGATCATGGGTGGATTTTTAGCTTCCCAAGCGTTTGCGGCGACTGACGTACGGGTTCGAGCAGCCCATCTTGCACCCTTTTCAGACGGGGATACTGCGGTAAATATCAAAGTAACCACGTACGGAATTAACAATAAATCTTTTGGCCAATCATCAAAGTACTTTGATCGATTTGGTGATGAGGCTGTAGTTCAAGTAAGCCTTGCGGCCGATGAAACATTTATCCTGAGCGATACCATCACGTATGAAGATTCAACCGATTACACCGTATTGGTTGTGGGAGACGGGGCAAACCAGCCTTTCGGTATTGTTCAGTTAACAGATACAACCGAAGCACCAGCAGAGGGCAACTTTAAGCTCCGTTTGGGTCATTATGCCCCATTTGCGGCCGACCTTGAGGACACCCGCGCTGACATCCGTTTAGACAACGGAGACCTAGTTTTAGAAAATGTGGCCTTCGGTGACGTTTCAGGTTATCTAGAACTTCCAGCCGGTGAATACGATCTAAAAGTAACGACACCCGGCGGCGACACAACCCTGTTCGACCTTGAACCTGAAGGGTTTGAAGCTGGCGAAGTAGTGAGCGTTTTTGCTATCGGTGACGGAGCAAATCAAGACTTTGCAGCCTTCCTCTTTGCTCAAGAAGGATTCGGAACCATCATTGACCAAGAAGAATCGGATCCAGAACCTGTTGCCGCTTGTGAGTTGGCTTCATCTTCAGGCACATCTGTTGTTATTAATTACAGCAACATCCCTGATGGCTCAGCCCTACTCCGCAACGACACAGATATTCAAGCTGTTGCTGGTGATGGCTCATACACCGATGCGATTGGTGACCTTGAAGATGGCACCGAAGTGACCTACACCATCGTTAATGACGGAACCCTAGTTGCGACTTGTGGAACGACTACTGTTGATATCCCACCAACACCAACCGGTGGCCCAAGATTGTACGTTGCGCATTTGGCTCCATTCGCGGCCGGAGATAACTCACAAGTTACTGTTCGTTTAAATGGTGCTGATTCGTTGATCGAATTTGCATACGGTGAATCAACCGGATATCAAGAACTGCTTGCCGGCGAATACTTAGTAGAAATCTTGCCAACAGGTTCTGAAACAGTTGCAATTAGTGCAACCGTTAACTTGACTGACGGCGTTGATTACACCGCTATCGCTATTGGCGACGGAGCCAACCAAGCCTTGGCCATCCAGCCACTGGTTGACGACAATTCTGCCCCTGCAGACGGCACCTTTGGTCTTCGCTTGGGGCACTTGGCTCCATTTGCAGACACGGCCGATGGCACCCTAGCAGACATCCGTTTACAAGACGGAACACTTGTGATGGGCAACGTACCGTTTGGAACCGTTGAAGATCGCATCGAGCTACCAGCTGGTGAGTACGACCTAAAAATCACGACACCGGGTGGTGACACCACCTTGATCGATCCGCTTCCAGCTACATTCAACTCTGGAGACATTGTTAGCGCGTTTGCAACCGGCGACGGCACCAACCAAGATCTAGGCGTGTTCGCGATCATCAACGGAGCAGTTGGCACATTCCTGCCTTTGGTTGGCGACGAACCATCTGGAGACGATGC
This sequence comes from Chloroflexota bacterium, assembly GCA_020631655.1. GTDB lineage: Bacteria > Chloroflexota > Anaerolineae > Promineifilales > Promineifilaceae > WTJY01. Next base: position 11,690 of record JAHDGV010000018.1, read on the forward strand.
TCGTCTGTACGTAGCCCATTTGGCGGCATTTGCAGATGATGATGGCTCAAGCGTAACGGTACGACTAAATGGTGCAGATGCCTTGACCGACTTCAAATATGGTGACTCAACCGGCTACATTACTTTGCCAGCCGGTGACTACACGGTTGAAATCTTGCCAACAGGCACAGACTCAGTTGTGATCAGCGGCACCGTATCACTCGCGGCCGAACAAGATTACACCGCCATCGCTGTTGGTGATGGAGACAATCAGCCATTGGGCTTGTTGGCTTTCGCTGACGATAACAGTGAGCCACAAGATGCATTCGGTAAAATCCGCTTCGGCCATGTCGCTCCATTTGCTAGCGAAGCATTGGCAACACGTGCAGACATCCGTTTGCAAGATGGCACGCCAAAAGGCTCAGTTATCGCTCGTAACGTACCATACGGTGCGATGACCGATTATCTGACACTCGCAGCTGGAACGTATGACTTGGTCATTACCGCTCCTGGCGGAGGAACCGTTTTACTTGACCCACCAGCCATTACCCTTGGCGACGGTGAAGTCTTAACAGCTCTCGTGACCGGTGAAGGATCGAACCAAGATCTGAATGTATTTGCCATCAGCAATGGTGCCCAAGGTGCATTCATCATGGACGGTACATTTACCGCAACGACTCAAATCTTCTTGCCCGTTATTCGGTAAGCCGATTGAGTAGCAGTTAGCTTTTCCAGCCCCGGCCGATTTTAAAATCGGCCGGGGCTTTTTTATTTTCAAGATCAGCTAGAATTCATGTTTAGGAACGTGATTTAAATAACTGTCCCAACTAAATCGCGGTTCCTACCCAACTGAAGTTTAAATCTCAGGAAATCAATTTACAGATGGGACAGTTATTTAAACTTCAGTCTTTATGTTATTTGAGATCCGCCCAGCCACCCCGGCCGATGTGCCGGGAATATCTAAA
>JAHDGV010000018.1:12733-14851 GCA_020631655.1 Chloroflexota bacterium
TATGTTATTTGAGATCCGCCCAGCCACCCCGGCCGATGTGCCGGGAATATCTAAATGTGTCAATGCCGCCTACCAGCATTACATCGAGCGCATGGGGAAAAAACCGGGGCCGATGCTGGATGATTATGCGGCCGCAGTTCGTGACCATTTCACATTTGTCGCTTGCCAACAGCCGGATGGTTTGGTTGCAGGGCTACTGGTCTTAATCGAGCAGAAAGAGACTCTTTTGTTAGACAACGTAGCGGTCCATCCCGATTTTCAGGGACACGGGCTGGGCAAACGGCTCATGCAATTGGCTGAACGAGAAGCGATAAATCTTGGCCACACATCAATCATCCTTTATACGCATGAGCTGATGACAGAGAATCAAGCCATCTATAAAAAAATTGGATATACAGAAAGCCGCCGGGTTGAAGAAAAGGGGTTTAAGCGGGTTTACATGCGCAAGAATCTCCCCCTCAAATAAAAAAGACGCCCCGCTGGAGCGCCTTTTCAAAATTTCAGGTGAGCTAGTAAGCCTTATTCAACTGAGTCAAAATCGCTAGCATCGTGCCGCTCGCGTAGGTAACCATCGCCGCCACGATTCACTCGACGGCCACGTTTTACAGCCTCACGCTCACCAATCTCTTCAACCCATCGGTTCAAATGAGTATAAATCCCAGCATCTAAAAATTCGGCCGCATTGTTGTAAGAAGCCCCATTTACGAGGCCGCTGTACCATGGCCAAATCGCCATGTCAGCAATGGTGTACTCATCCCCAGCAATAAATCTATTATCAGCCAGCTGCTTATCCAACAAGTCCATTTGCCGCTTAGTTTCCATCGTAAAGCGGTTGATCGGATACTCCATTTTGTACGGCGCATACGCGTAAAAGTGGCCGAAACCGCCACCCACATACGGAGCTGAACCAACCTGCCAAAACAGCCAAGACATCATCTCTGTCCGTTTGGCCGGGTCGTTAGGAATAAATTCCCCAAACTTTTCGCCCAAATACAACAAGATAGATGCGGACTCAAACACTCGTGTCGGTTCGGCCGTGCTGTGATCCATCAGCGCTGGAATTTTTGAGTTGGGATTAACTCCTACAAATCCACTGCCAAACTGATCCCCCTCACCGATGTTGATAAGCCAAGCATCGTACTCTGCACCGGCGTGCCCAAGAGCCAAAAGCTCTTCGAGCATCACGGTTACTTTGACACCGTTGGGGGTACCAAGTGAATACAGCTGAAGCGGGTGTTTGCCTACGGGCAACTCTTTTTCATGTGTAGCTCCTGAAATTGGCCGATTAATATTTGCAAACCGGCCGCCAGATTCTTTGTCCCACGTCCATACTTTGGGGGGCACATATTCGTTTGAATCAGTCACTGAAACTTACTCCTTTGTTCATCAATTTTTTAAATCATGCACGCAACTAGCGCACAGCGTATTGATGTTGAAGAGTATAGGCCCCCTTACTTTGGTTGGGCAGTGCACCTATAGCTTTTTTATGCGGCAATCTCTAATCCTCAAACAGAGCAGACAGGATATCAGCATGCCACCGGCCGTTGGGGTGATCATAAACGCCAAATTCGTTGCTCAGCTCGAAGTAAGCCCAGTTAATCCCATTGGCCTCAGCCGCTTGACGCAAGGAGCGAATCCACGCTTCGCGCGACGGCCGATCAACCGGCGTAGTTGGGTCGTCATACACGCCAAACTCGCCCAGATATAGCTCCACCCCGTTTGCGGCCGCCCATTCGGCCGAGCGTTGCATCAGCCGTTGGTGAGCTTCCGCCTCGGTTACAATGATGGGGTAGCAGTCGTTCACATCTTGCCCGTACCCCATACACAAATTAACCTGCGCCAAAGTGGGCGACACCAGCGTTTCAGAGATCAACTGCACCGATACTGAACGCAAATCACCGCACGATGACACATCTGCCTGCATTTCAAACCAGCCATCTTCTTGCTCAATAGGAGGGCCAAAATCAACGACATCAACTTCCTCTACCACATTGCACAATGCGGCCGCCTCAAACGCTTGATCTGTAACAACGGTTAAAGAATCATACGAGCCAACCGTGTCGACAAGATGGGTAGCCGAAAAGGCAGCAAACTGCCGGTCAAATGCGATGTTGTATC
>JAHDGV010000018.1:14951-32639 GCA_020631655.1 Chloroflexota bacterium
ACAAGATGGGTAGCCGAAAAGGCAGCAAACTGCCGGTCAAATGCGATGTTGTATCCCTCAAATGTAAGTGTCACGGTGCTGTCCCAACTGTCGTTTTGCCAAGCTGAATCAAAAATCGGCCAGTCACCGCTCCAGAAATATCCGGTAGGTGGGATGGGGTCAAACCACGGCGCACCCTGTGCAGTAAAGTCGGTAGGATCGTACACATGAACGGTGACCATTAGGTTCGGATCGTCTGGCAAGCGCAATTGGGGTAAACGAACGGGATGGTTAAATTCTACCGGCCCGACAATCACCAATCGGTCTGGATTTGTTTGGCGCACCACGGCTAACGCATCCGCCATAATGTCGTTCCACAGTTCCGGCTGGTCGTTAAACGCACCTGTTGGTTCATTATTCAGCTCAAACACAACGGTTGCCGGTCGGTTGGCGTATCTGGCCCCAATCTGAGCCCAAATCGCGTTCAGCTGATCCCGGTTCCCCTGCGGATCAGCATCTAGTTCTTCAAAGTGATGGGTGTCGATGACGGCCGTTAATCCCGCCCGCTCAGCTTGATCCAAAGCCCAATCGATCTCAGCAAAAAATGCTTCATCGATCAAAAAGCTGGGGGCAGGCCCAGTGTGGGCCGACCAACGGATCGGAATCCGTACGTGATCAAAGCCCCCCTCGGCCGCCAAATCAAAGAAGTGCGCTTCAATCGGCCTCCCCCAATCACCACGAGGTTCAACTTCAAAATCACCCGCCAAATTTACCCCACGGGCCAGTGATGGCTGAATCGCCTCCGGTGACATGATGATTGGCGCAAGGGCAACAGTTTCATCCTGTTCTTCAACCTCCAAGCTTTCAGCAACCTCAACTTCTACTTCTACTGTAAACGTTGGCTCGGGGCTTGGGCTTTCTTGAGGGGCTAGCGTTGAATCTAGCTCAGCTTCGGTCGGTATGCCGTTTGAAACTTGGCATCCGCCAAGCAACAGAAGTAAGAGGGCAAACGGCAAAACGATGGCTGACTTTGAAATGTGTGTGTGATTTTGCATAGGACAGTTTTAGCTTATGGGACTAATTCAGATCAAGTTTTATTATCAAAGAGGTCGTTTAAAAATATATAGGGACTTAGGAAAAGCATTCCGACTTGCTTGAGAATTCCCTTCTGTAAACCAATCCATCGTTTGTATCAATTGAACAGCTACCAGCTCCCATCCTTTTGATCCAAGCTTCTGTAGCCCTTCATCTCGTGGAACCTCCTCGCCGTCAATCGTCAAAACCCAAACGATGTCTCCCATCTGCCAAGCTCTTTTATCTGTTTTATCCACATCAGCTTTTGATTCGCACGTTTTATATTCCCAAATTTCTAATGGCATAATTTTCCTCACTCGACCATGCTAAATCGGCCGTTTAAACACATAAAATGATTTAGGATAGCTATGGTGGTGCGGCCGATTGTGATCCTCAGATCGAACCGTTTGAATCCCGGCCAGTTCCCAACCTTTGTTCCCCAATTTCTCAAGCCCCTCTTGTAGACCCATTGACTCGCCGTCTATGTTTAAGATCCAGTACCCTTCTTGATCTCTAAAAATTCCGCCCACATCGGTAATTTTCGCAACACAATCACAGATTTTATATTCCCAAATTGGTAAGGTCATAGTCACTTATTCCTCTTTGTTTTTTAATTCAAAGCCAATCAAGTCTAAATAAGCTTCAAAGTGGTCCTCAACGATTTTAAGCATTTCTTCTTGGCTCTGCGCATCAACTTCAATAAGGCGATCGTCTTCGGTTAACAGTTGCTTTTGATATTCCTCAACAATCAGCATATCTCGGGTAAAAAGATTATGCCAGCCTTTTTGGGGGTCACTAACGTGGTTTTTAAACGATGGTTTACCCCGCCGATTAAATGACGCAGTCTTAAACTTTTTGCTCGGGACAATAAACAAAGCTTGGTTGGGTTCAGAGAGTAGTGGGGCTATCAAGTTTGGCAAAAACCCAAACCCTTCAGCGATGATCGGCCGATCAGAATCCATCTCAGCCAAATCCTGCATCACCAACGGAAAGCGGTTGTCAAATGACCTGAGCGTTCGCGCCAGCAAAGATTCCGGCGTTTGTTCGATCCATCTTTCTTCATGACTCATCTCTAGAAACCGGTGCACAGCAGAATCTGTCTTAGCCAACTGTTCATGATGCAATACATCAAAACGGTCGTAGTGATACACCTGAAAATGGTGCTTTTCAGCAAACTTGGCCGCAACCGTTGTTTTACCGCAATCCGTTCCACCACCCAGCCATAACACGTGTCTGTACTTCTTTTTTAAATCCATTCGCAACCTCCCATCTAATATTAGCCTTCCATTTCTTTATACCAAGTTTCGGTCCGCAAAAGTCCATCTTGGGGGGTAATCAAACATCCTAAGTCAAACTCTTTCACGGTTTTGTTCTGATCAAACTGCCAATCTCCCCCCCACAAGTAAACAAACTGCCGAGTTTGTAATGTAGGCAAACGATACCCTGAAACGCAGGAAAGTTTTTCTTGAGCTGTTGCAAAAGGCAACAGCCATCTTTGTGAAAGTTGGATCGGTTCAGGGGCCATACCGGCCGCCCGTTTCAACGATTCAAAATATTCATTCTGGGTTACTGCCCCATCGGCCGCGTATAAAAACACCCGATAATCGTCTGATGGCTGGCTAACACACGCCCAAAGAATCTCAGCCACGTTGCCCACATACACCAGGGGCAAATGATTTTCCCCATCTCCGATCTTAAAAAGCAGTCGCTGTTTGAGCCGCTTGACCAAACCCGCATACCCAGCATCACCCGGCCCATAAAACCACCCCGGCCGAATAACCGTAGCAGTTATTTCACCCTGTTGGTGTGCGTGCTCAACAGCTTGTTCTGCCCGCATTTTGGCCCGGCCGTAATCATCATGGGGCAAAAATTTTTGACTAAAGCCACTCAATTCGCTGATCGGTTTTCCCATGATTGGATCAAGCCCGTGCACACAGATACTGCTCACATAGATCAAGTTTCGTACTTTGGCCTGCCCCATCGCCTTTAGCAGCTTTTTTGTCCCCTGCACAATCGATTGCTCAAACAAACTCGGCTTGCGCCAACCCCCTTTTATCGCCGCCAAGTGCACTACCGCATCACAGCCAGCCATCCCGACCGCCATACTTTCTGGGTCATTCAAATCTCCCCGATGCAATGTTGCCCCAATCGATTGCAGATGAGTTGTATCGCTCGTCGGCCGAGCAAGCGCCACAATCTCTGCCCCATTTTTTGTTGCAACATCGGCAAAATAACGGCCGAGCAACCCGGTCCCCCCAGTTAAAAACAGTTTCATAACACCTTTAACTTAGAGTGGCAGAAATCTCGTTTCATTTCAAAACCTCTGCCAAGATACGGCCGTCCATCTTGGTAGCGTGTTTCGCTTGGAGCAAATGCAGAATCGTCGGTGCAATATCCTCTAATGTCGGATTATTAATCGGTTGATCCACAGCGATGTCTGGGCCACATAAGATTAGAACACCAAACGGCTGATGATCCGCATCAAAGCGGGCGCTGTTTCCCGGCATTGTTTCGGCCGCCGGTGCCGCATCCACATTCCATTCGATGGTTAGGTCCGGAGCCAACTCTTTAAATCGGCCGTGATACACCTCGTCAGCCCTCATCACCCGTTTTACCCTAGCTTTGCCCGTCTCCGGATCGGTCCAATCTAGCAGAGCTTGCGTCACGGCTGCACAAATCTCGTTGTAATTTGCATCGGTTACAACACCCTGTTTCTCACGGCCAGCTCGATTGATCCACACCTCATACGGTGATGGGCCTGCAAAAGCCACCGTTGAGCTCCAATCTATCCCCGCAAAACGTGAGCCAGACTCAACGCGATTGCGCATACCGGGCAACATGTGGCGCAACCGCTCTTTCAAACGCTCATTCACGTAGTGGCGCAAAATAGTGTGGAAGCCGCGGGTTAACCGCTGTTTGAGCGGTATTTTTTCGGCCGAAATTTTTCGGGTAAACCCTTGTTTCATCAACCACTCGCTTAGCAATTGGGGCGTGGCACACAGTGGCCCAAATCCATGGTCCGACATCACCAATATGTTTGTCTCGTCCCCAACTTCGTCAAGCAATCGGCCGATTTGCTGATCCACATACATATATCCTTCTTTAATCGCCGTCGTCTGTGATCCATGGCCCGTCACCATCTGTTGCCAAAAGAAATGGGCCATCACATCGGGCAAATTGTAGGCGATGGTTGCTAGCTCCCAATCTGTTTTTCGTAGCCCGTAAATAAACGCGTCTGTTCTGCGCTGTGCCACTTCCAAGCTATCTTCCAACCCCTTCTCCAGCTCGTCTTCTAGTATCGCAATTTGGATGGCACTATCAATTTTGTACTGTCCCACTTCCCGATCAATTTCGTGAATCAAGTCGGCCGGATACGAGAACCCTTCTACATGTTCACCCGGCGCGCCGTACCCGGCCAGCATCAGTCCGTTTACAGCCGTGGCTGGGTGGCTAAACGGCACGTTCATCACAACCACACGTTTGTCAGCATCGCTGGCCAATTGCCAAAAGGGCAGGTTGTTGCCCAGGGCATTATTGACCTTCTCAAGCGTGGTGCGATCGGCCGACCAATTAAATTCGTGGAAAATGCCGTGATTGGCCGGATTTAGCCCTGTCGCAAAGGTCGCCCATGCGGGGGCTGTATCGGTATTTGGCACAGAGCGAAGTCGGCCGTGGCTCCCAGCCTGCATCAATTTAGCAAAATTCGGGAGTGACCCTTCCGCCAGCCATGGCTCCATCAAATCAAATGTCGCCCCATCTAATCCTATGACGAGTAACTTCTTTTTAGTCATAATCAATTTGCGTCTAATTTTATCAGTTGGATAAGCGTAAGTTTCATAATTACATGAGCCATCGACTTTCCAGGGCAAGTATGCGCGCCGCCACCAAACCCAATCAGCCCAAATTTGTCCGGCTTTTGTTTTGCAAACCGGCCCAGATCAAACCGGCACGGTTCAGGATAGATACCTGGGTCTCGGTGAGTTTCTTGTGTCCGGAAACAGACCAACCAACCGGCCGGGATTTGATATCCGTCCCACTCAATCGTCTGTTTTACCCCGCGAAACAGCCCATTAATCGTTGGGCAAAGCCGTTCAATCTCCCATAAAAATCGGGTCATTAAATCAAGTTGAGTCAATTGATTTAACTTCACAGGGGCTTTCAATTCGGAAACCTCATCCACAATCTGGGAGCGCAAACTTTCATCACGCATCAGTTGCGACCGAACTGAATACAACATATTTGAAACGGTTTCGTGCCCTGCAAACAGTAAAAATAACAGATGGTTTGCTACGTCCCGTCTGTTGGCTTGGAAATCGACCAACAACTTTTTTTGAAAATCTGTTGTCCTCTCATTAAGGCCCAGTTCAATCTGGCTAACTAACTGATCACGGGCAACAAGTGCCTGCCTCCAGCGCAACCGGCGCCAATGTAGCGGCAAAAATGGGGACATCGATCGGCTGACAGCGGCTGAGAGCTGGCACAATTCGTGCGTTGATTTTGATAATGCTTGCTCAAAAAGCAATGTGATCATGATCTCCATCGTTAGATGGCGAAAAGCCAACTGCCAATCGGCCGGTTCGTTCTTATGCCACCGTGAGCCATGTTGAGCGCAAATTGAATTGAGCTTGGGCAATGCGGTCTCCAATGCTCGCGAGCTAAACAAGCCGGACCACAGCTGACGCATATCCCGGTGCTCAGCCCCATCCAACAAAAACGGAGCGCGGTTGCCAAACAGACTGGCCATCGTGCCGGGATAGCCACCGGCCGATGAAAAAGCATCTGCTGAGGTTGATAACACAAATCGATTTGCATCACGGCCGAGCAGAAACACAACGCTGTGACCAAACAGAGAACTTTTGAACGTTGGGCCAAATCGCTCCTGCCGTTTGGCGACAAAATCTCGATCTCGCCAATAGGCCAGCGACTCACCGATTATGGGTAATCCCATGTTGCCGGGTGGCAGTGGAGCCAGCTCAGCCAATCTATTCGCGGCTAATTGTGGCATGGTTCGACGTGTTCCCAAGCCAGCCAAACAGCGCCAGCAAAGGTTCATCCAAGGTGCGGGTACCGTGCTTTAACCACGGCCGATGATAAATCGGGGTCCCAGGTTCCTGTATCTGCCAATCACTTTCTTCGGTCCACCATTCAGCCCGGCCGGAAATCGGCACATAAATCTCGGCCGCCTCATGGTTGTGGGATGGGTACAAACAGTTGGGGGAGATGAGCAACATCCCCACTGCAATTTCAGTGTGTTTGATCATCCCAAACGAACCGACGTACAGGTTGTACCCATACCACTCACGAAAACGACCTAAGCTTTCGTCGTTGATGTAGTTTGGATTTCGGTACCAGTCCACCGTCTCCCAATGCTGATCAACTTCTTGAGCCAACTCACCCATTAAACCGGATGGAGCACGCTCTAAAACTTCTTGACGGTATTGCCATGCGGGCAATGGCTGAGGAGATGCTGGCGGCCAATCCCACGCAAACGCCATTAATTTTTGGCGGATTTCTTCCACAACCTCGCCCCCTTCTTCAAGGCGCGAGACACTCTCTTGAAAAACTTCGTTGATATTTTCTTGCAACCATTTCATCGATTCACCCAATCCCTAATGTGCTCACAAACCAGATCCACCGTAGCCTCATCGACGTAAGAAGCGGCCGGTAGCCACAGCCCACGACGGCCGACTGATGTAGCGACTTCAAATTCACCTTCACACGCATAGCTCGGTTGTGTATGGATGGCCGGATAGTATGTGCGCGACTGAATTTTGTGTTCTTCTAAATACTGTTTTAGATCGCCTCGATCATCAACAAAAAGATCTGGATACCACGGGCAAATTCCGTCATCCGGCCGTTTAATCTGCACCCCCTCCAAATCTTCCAAACGGTCACAATACCAGTGGCACAACTGATGTTTCCATTCAACCCGCTCGGCCAATTTCTCCATTTGGGCCATCCCCAACGACGCCAACAAATCGGTAAAATAAAAGTTGAACCCGACAGACGGATGTACATCTCGGCGGTCAAGCCGGCCGTGGTTTTTAAGCCGCTCAACTTTTTCGTACAGGTCAGCGTCATTGGTTACAACCATCCCACCACAACCAGTGGTTATGATTTTTGTTGTATTAAACGAAAAACAGCCCAGCTTGCCAAAAGTACCTGCATGTTGCCCGGCCGAAAACGACCCCAATCCGCAGGCGGCATCCTCCACCACAGGAATTCCATACTCGTTGGCGGCGGCCACAATCTGGCGCATGCCAGGATCATGGCCATTTAGCCACACGGGCAAGATCGCTTTAGTTTTAGGGGTGATGGCCTGTCTCATTTTGCAAACGTCTAAGCCCCAAGTATCAGGATCCAGATCAACCAAAACGGCCGTTCCGCCCGCCAAAGAGACTGCGTTAGCCGTGGCCACAAAGGTCAAGTCTGGCACAATCACCTCGTCACCATGCCCCACGCCTAACGCCATCAGGCTCAGCGCCATCGCCGTTGTGCAGGATGGCACAGCAACAGCATAGGTTGCCCCAGCATAGTCGGCGATTGCCCGTTCAAAAGCATCGGTCGTCTTGGCCTCTGTCACCCAGCCAGACCGGATGCACTCAGCGACGGCCGTGGCCTCAGCCTCATCAAACACAGGCTCCATTTGGTACAGATAGTCTCTCATATTTTTCGCCCCTCCAATTTTTCCTCGTAAAAATCTGCTAACTGCTGGCTTAGTTTTAGCCAATCAAACACGGTTTCGGCCGTGTGTCGTGCGTTTTTACCCAGCTCTGCTGTCAGGGATGGGTTGCTCAAAAGGCCATCAACTTTTGTTGCCAAATCATCGGCCGTAGACACAGCCAAAATTCCGACCTTATGACTATTGATGACTTGGGTAACATCGCCCACGGCCGTGGCCACAGTGGGCTTACCGACAGCCATATAATCGTTCAGTTTCATCGGCCAACGGCCGCGATTTGTACCCGAATCTTGATAAGGCAGCCAACATAGGTCGCACGATGCTATCCAAAGATTTAAGTTTTCGTATGGGATTTGGCCGCTCAGGATCACTTTTTCAGGCTCAGCCACCATCTCTTTAATAGGCCGATTGACATAGCCAATCCCCACCAAATAAACATCGGAGCGCAGTTTACACAGCAAATCAAAGCTTGCGGCAAGCAACTGAGCATCGCTCGGGTAAATTTGCCCCACATATCCGATCAGATAGCCATCTTGCGGTAGCCCAAGCTCTGCTCGGCATTCATTTTGATCAAGCGGAACCAACTCTTGATGATTGGCCCCATCTTTAAGTTGCAAAATATCTGCTTTAGGAACACCAGCTTGGGTCGCTTTTTGCTCGAGTAGATCACAAATAACTGTTGTACCAACCGCTACACGCCGAAACCGATTCTCAAAGAATGTGTCTACCACCCTCATCGTGACACGATGAAAAGGATTGGTCCGCTCTTCAACAGATCCGCCACGGCCGAACCAATCACACCAGTCTAAAAACAAGGGGATGTTTAACACATGCTTGGCAAATAACGCTGGAAATATAACTGTCGGCCGAGTTTCAAATGCATGCACCAAGTCAAAAGATCGGCCGCGCAACCACCAAATGCGGTTTATGATTTGCCACGGATCCCATCCCGACCGCAACGCTCCCCAGAGTAAATCAGGCGTTTCAACAATTTTTACCCCATCCCGCTCAAACTCTTTAATCCCCAATTTCCGCTTGGGCGCGGTACAGCAAATGGTTACGTCGTGCCCCAACTGCACCAAGTGTCGGCCAAACTGAAACATGCGCCAAAAGGTAGCGACACCTGTTTGGTTGAGGCCGATGAATAGTATTTTCATATTTAATGGTGGGTGTAGCCCCTTGTAAACGCCCCTAAGGTTTGAATGATAATTCGTGCCCGAAATTGCATAGGCTCGATTGTATTAAATCATTGAGAAAAACCAACTTGAGCCCCGTTTGCGATTTTCTTTTAGCAGTGGGTAAGCAACGACAAGCAAACCAAGAATGCCTGCAATCACTACAATTTGAATCTCTGAAAAAGAGTCTAATGCAACGCCAGAACTAGCATTTTCAAACATCGAGTGTGCCCCGGCCGCGCCGAGCCAGACAAACAAAACAGCAGCCCCCAATGCGGCCAAAACAAACGCAGGGACAAAGTCTGACCAGTGAATTCTGAACGGTTCTTCAACCAGTTTCGGCCGGATAGAATCCATGGTCCGAGCAGTAAACCCAGCCGGGGGTGTATCTGGCCCCAACTGCATAAGCATATTGTTGAGCTCTTTATCTAATTCGGTTGGTTGGGATTCAAATTCTGGCATAAGGTTTTCCATTATAGTCTAAAAATCAGTCAGCAATCGTCTCTAGACGCTCTTTTAACATTTTCCTTGCTCTAAAAATACCTGTTTTAACGGTACCTAAAGGCAATTCTGTTACCTGAGAGATTTCTTGGTAGCTTAAATCATTTACATGGCGCAACACAATCAACAATCGGTAACTTTCGGGCAACGAGTTGATCATTTCGGATAATTGAACCCGTTGCTCAGCGCGAATTAATTGCTGTTCGGCCGGCAGAGTTTTGTCCGAAATCACAATCGAATCATCTGGATCAAGTGCGGACAAGTCTCGCTTTAGATTGGGCAATCGGTTGTAACACAAATTAGTCGCAATCCGATACAGCCATGTCCGAAACTGAGCTTCTCCTCGGAACTTGGCTAAGTTCTGCCAAGCCCGAATAAATGTCTCTTGTGCTAAATCTTCTGCCTCCTGAGCATCTGGGAGCAAACGGTTGGTAAGTGTGTACACATACCGTGCATGATGATTCACCAGCGCTTCAAACGCTCGCGTATCCCCCTGCTTCGCTCTTTTGATCAGGATTTTTTCAGCAGTCATATCCGTTCGTTCTTTACCCTTCATTCTATTAGAGCAGAAAAACAAAAAAAAGTTTCACGAATTTTAGCTGTTAGCTTTTGGCTCTTAGCGATTCGCTTAAATTTCAAACGTAACAGGCTACTTTTCCCTGTGTTGATAAGTGTGCACTTCAAAAATAGTGGAAGTATTTAAGAAGGAAAACGGGCCAAAAGCTAACAGCTGATAACTAAAAGCTAAAATTGATGAAACTTTTTTGAAACCGTTCTGTCTAAGTAGGTGTAAGGTCGTTTTGAAGAGATAATTATCCCGCAGACTACTTCTCAAAATGACCGTGTCAGACAAATTGACGCTTTGAGGCGATTTAATAAACAGATCGCCATAACTATTCAAAACGAGGTGAACTCATGTTTTTAGATGAAGATATTGTTATCGCAATCACCATTCCATTCATGATCATGTTTATCGTCAGCACCGTTGCTGTGGTATTCATTCGTATGCTCAAACATCGAGAAATTATTGAATATGCTAAACGAGGCATGTATCCACCCTATCAAATGGTGGGTTCTAAAGTGCCAACCGAATCATTCAAGAACGGTATAACCACTACCGGGGTTGGATTAGGTATCACCTTTGGTCTTAGCCTCATTGGTATCGGCGTATGGCTCATTGCAGGCTTTATTCCACTGTTTGTCGGTCTGAGTTTAATGGTGCGCGGCTGGTTAGAAATGCAGGCCGGGGTTCAAGATCCACCAGAAGATTGGCCGGATGAACCTATTGGCTTTGAAAAACAGCCTGAAGATTTTGATATAAAACTTTAGGCGATGCCGGGTCTGGACACTACTATGATCTCATCCACATATAGTTTCAGAACCGGCCGAATTCGTTCATCGGGAGACTGGACCCTCACGCGAGGGTGGGTGTGACGAGCCACCCTCGCGTTCCTTCTTCGATTTCCTTTGTCACATACCGCACACTGACAATCACACATTGCTGATCTCGCGATTGGCACCCTTTTTCTTAATCACACATCTGATTTTACAATCGTGCAACATGTGGCAAAGTTTTCATTCTGATGGGGGTTGGTGAGCTATTGCTCCCGCCCCATCAGTTAAATATATTTCAAATACGTTTCTGGATCGTTCAAAAAATCACGCGTCAGCGTCACATGCTCCAGATCTTGCCAGCCTACTTCCTGCACACGCCCCTCATCAAAGCTCAAAATTTGCGCCCCCGGATACGCCATTAAAATGGGCGAATGGGTCGCTATCACAAACTGGGAGTTATAGCTTTCAACCATCTCTTTTAATAACGACAAAAAGCCCAATTGCCGAATAGGTGATAACGGTGCTTCAGGCTCGTCTAACAGGTAGATTCCATTGGGTGTAAACCGATTTTGGAACAGCAATAAAAAGCTCTCACCGTGGGATTGAGCGTCTAAACCGTCTCCGTACCGTCGCTTTAATGCGCTTAACTCTTTTTGGATAGGGCCCAACTGCAATCCGCGTGCAAACTCCGACCGGCCGCTTTCGTTGTACTCCGCCTGGATACGCTCCTCTTCCGCTTTTAGGTCCGCCTCTAATTGTTGGATGCGTTTTGCAAAGCCGAAAAAGTCCTCAGCCCGCAGAAAAAATCCCTGTTTGTTCCGTTTGGTCCAAACCAAACGCATGTAGTCGGCCAACGGCCGCACCGCATCCAGCGTCTTGTCGCTCCGTAACGGCTCACCGCCCACGGCCGGAATATCGATGGCACAAGCCAACCCTTCTAGCAACGTCGATTTCCCTGAACCATTTTCACCCACCAAAAAGGTAATGGGTGCAGTTAGTTCAATCGTCTCGAACGACTGAACAACTGGGACGCCAAAGGGGAAGGTGCGGTCAAGCTCGGCCGGGATTTCATTTAATCGTATTTCACGCAGATGGAGCATCAGTTACTTTTCCCGATACCAGACTCTTATCCCTTGACTCCAACAGTTAGAGTACTCAGTATAAAGTCCTTGTTGAGTTATCTCCGACTTTTCTTCAATATCTTTTGAATCGCGCAGATAAGGTATCACCACAGTTTCTATATTTATAACTTCAATCGCACTACTATCTACCCAATTGTTTACCCGTTTTACCACCAGTGGAATTAATTCAACTTTAGCTCCTATAGGGGTCTTAAATAGGTGCGTTCCACTTACAAATTCCGGGAAAAAGTCTTTAAATTTGATCATAAATAAATTACCCATTTCAACAGGCTTAATATTTTAACAGAGGGATTCATCAATCACATTATTATCAAGTTGCAAATTAACCGGCCGAGCCAAGTCAGCCATGACTAATCAACCACCATTTTCTATCTGAAGTCTCTGAGCAATATTTATAATAAGAATCAGTATGAACCAGACGTTGATGAATGAAAAAGTGATTAACGGTCACTACCTAATTGATCAAGAAATCGGCCGTGGGGGGATGGGGATAGTCTATCGTGCAACCAACCGACTAAACGGAGATATCGTTGCACTAAAACAGGTTACCGGTCTCGGTGTACAGTTTACTACAGGAATGCAAAGTGGCAGTGGCCATTCCGAAGATGATTTACGCCTTGCACTTGCGCGTGAGTTTCAAATTTTAGCCGGCTTACGCCACCCCAATATTATTAGTGTTCTTGACTACGGCTTTAATCTACAAAGGCAGCCCTTCTTTACGATGACCTACCTTCCAAATTCAAAAAACATTTTGGAAGAGGGGCAACATCAGGAACTTGCTCAAAAAATCAGCTTGATTCAACAACTATTGCAGGCGTTGGCTTATTTACACCGTCGGGGTGTTCTACATCGGGATTTAAAGCCAGATAATATTTTGATTGAGAATGGGGTTGTGCGGGTTTTAGATTTTGGGTTAGCCGCAAACGAACATTTCCGCGAAAAGGGACTTGTAGGCACACCTTTGTACATGGCACCCGAGTTGCTTGAGGCAAACCGATACACGGAAACAGCAGATCTCTTTGTGGTAGGCCTTATTTTTTATGAACTGCTTGCAGGTGAACATCCATTTGCTCCGTTTGATCATTCCTTTCTAGACCGTGTTGAATTTGAAGATCCTGATTGGGAGCCAATTCCAACTTCTTTGCGGCCGTTTTTAAAAGCATTGCTCCAGAAAAAGCCTGAACTACGGCCGAAGAATGCAAACGAAGCATTTAGCCGTTTGGCACAAGCGCTTGGGCAACCTTTACCCCCTGAAACCAAAGCGATTCGTGAAAGCTACCTGCAAGCGGCTCGCTTTATCGGCCGGAAAAATGAGCTGGCAAAACTAACCACGGCATTAAATCAGGCCAGTAATCAAACCGGCTCAGCTTGGTTACTTGGTGGGGAGAGCGGTGTGGGAAAGTCGCGGCTACTTCGTGAAATTGAAACAATTGGACGAGTTGAAGGGTTCCAAATCTTGCACGGTCAGGCGATTCAGGAGCAAGATGGAGTACCTTATCAGCTTTGGAGAGAGCCGCTACGCCAACTCATAGTCACGTTACCCGACATCGACAATCTCACGGCCGGTGTGCTGCTCTCTCTTGTTCCCGATATCGCTCAGCTTCTGGATCGCCCTGTTGACCCTGCACCAGAACTTGAGGCGGCCCAAACTCAATTACGCCTTTTTACAACAATTGCCCGCCTCTTCCGGCGCGCTGAAAGACCTCTACTACTTATCCTTGAAGACCTCCACTGGGCTTCCGAAAGCTTGCTCCTTCTCCCCTATCTCACCCGCTCTATCGGTGAAGAGTCGATTCTGCTCATCGGCAGTTATCGCAGTGATGAACGGGTAAAGCTACCAGAAAGCCTCTCCGAGATGGAGCTGATTAGCCTGCCACGCTTAACCTCAGCAGAGATGGCAGACTTAAGCGTTGCCATGCTTGGTACAGCTGGAAAGCGGGAAGAAATTCTGACTCTAATCCAAAAAGAAACGGAGGGGAATACATTTTTTGCAGTTGAAGTTGTGCGTGCATTAGCCGAAGAGGTTGGAAGACTTGAGGACATTGGTCAAGCCGTTTTGCCCGAACACTTACTGCCCAATGGGATCAAAGATATTGTACAACGTCGGTTAGATCGATTGCCCCCTCAAGCGGTAACTTTATTGACAATTGCGGCAGCGGCCGGTCTTGAGATCGATGTCCAATTAATCGCCCATCTAGATAAAGAAAACGATATCGAGAATTGGTGGTTGCCGCTGTGCGCTGAGGCGGCCGTTCTAGAGGTCAATCAGGATAATTGGCAATTCAGCCACGGTAAAATTCGAGACGGCCTACTTTCGCAATTGCCTCCTGAGGAAAAAATCAAAGTTCACCGGGATATTGCACGAGGTATCGAATTTCTTTACTCAGATTCGGCCGGGATATCTGCCCGACTTGCCCACCACTGGGGGGAAGCGAAGGAGAATGCAAAGGCAAGAGCGTATTCGATCCAGGCCGGAGAAGAAGCCACCCGACAGTTTTCAAACGACGAAGCAATCATGCACTTTAGCCGGGCTCTGGCCCTTACTTCCAAGGATCAAGTTGAACAAATTTATCAGGTATTAGACAAGCGGGCTGAGCTCTACAATCTAATTGCTGACCGGCAAAAGCAACGGGCTGACTTATCCCGATTAGTTGAAATAGCTGATCAACTTGAAGATGCAAGCAAAAAGGGGGCAGTTGCGCTAAAAGAAACTGACTTCTTCAGCCGAACAGGGCGGTATGATGCATCGATCAAAGCGGCTAAATTAACCGTGGAACTTGGTGAAAAGTCAGGCGAGCGGGTTCTCATCGGTGAAGGGCATTCCCGCTGGGGGCAAGCTGCTCGCAATAAGGGTGATTTAGATAGTGCTCATAAGCATATCGAATATGCCGTTCAAATATTCCGCGAATTGGATGATCTAAAGAGGCTTAGTTACTCACTAAATGCGTTGGGAAT
This sequence comes from Chloroflexota bacterium, assembly GCA_020631655.1. Classification (GTDB taxonomy): domain Bacteria; phylum Chloroflexota; class Anaerolineae; order Promineifilales; family Promineifilaceae; genus WTJY01. Next base: position 29,795 of record JAHDGV010000018.1, read on the forward strand.
CGTTTTTGCTTTTCTAGGTGATACAGAAACGCAGAAACAACATTTTGAAGAAAGTTTAAAACTGGCACTACAGCAAAATGATATCCAGCTCCAATCTCGTCTTTACAACAATCTAAGCCTATATCACGCTCATAAGGCTGAATACGGGCTATCTCGTAGCTATTTAGAACAGGGATTAAACCTTCATCAGGCTACGGGAGATCGTTTTGGGGAGGCGATCGCTTACCAAAATAAAGGGATTGAATTATTCACAATTGGCGATTACCAATCAGCGTTTAAATATGAAAATTTAAGCGCAAAAATGTTTCGCGAAATAGGTGACCCGTTTAAAGAAGATTATGCCCTCTACTTTATTAGCTTGATCGCTGAACGCATGGGGGCAAGCTCACAAGCGGAAGAAATTCTAAAAGAGAGTCTGACATTTGTGCAACAACCAAACCTCTTGAAAAGTAAGCTAGATCGTCTAATTATGCTTGGCTTTTTATATGGGGCTCAGGGAAAAGATCAAATGGCCATAGACCTATTTAATGAGCTACTTGATCAGTTTGAAACTGAAAAAAGCGATCCAATAATGGCCAAAGTCTACTATTACAAAGCAGAAATCCTGAAAAAACAAAAGCTATGGCAATCGGCCGGCAACCTGTATGCAAAATCTTTAAAGCATCTAAATGAGCACACTCATGAACGTTTGTATAAACCTGCGCAAAGCGGCTATGCAAACATGCTCTTTCAGACAGGTGAACAAAAGCAGGCTCTTGAACTTGTCGGGCCACTGTTTGATCATCTTCTGCACCAATCGTGGAATCACGGCCGACATGATGTTCGTATGGCCTTAGAATGTGTAGAAATCCTCCAATCAATAAATGATGAACGGGCGTGGCTACTGCTCGAGAGAGCGTTTGAAACATTACAGTGGCGGGCTTCATTTATTGAAGGTGAAGACAGCAAACGCTTCGCACTGGAAGAGGTTGAAGAACACCGCGAGATTATTCGTTTATACACAGAGAGTTTACAACCATCCAAAATGTAGTAAACATAAAAGCGCCCCGCTTTCGCGAGGCGCTCGGTTAGCAATTCAATCAGAGGCTACAAATCAGGCAACCTATTAACGATGCTCCTCGAGATAGGCAGCTACATCATTAAACGTATATTCATGGTCTGGATCATTAATTAAGCCAGACCACGCCCACCACATGCGTCGAACCGGATAATTTAGATCATGGTCGTTACCCCAATGGTGCCACGAATAATAGCTGTGCGAGACGTAGTTTTTATCATTCAGTTCAGAGCCACCCGGTAAGCCGGTAAACTCTGCACCAAACGGCCGGTTTAGCCGGGTAACCACCTTTTGCCACGACCCACCATCTACACGCCGCCAAATCTCTAATTGCCCACGATTATCGGTATAAAACTCAACGCGTATAATCCAGTCTTCCCAAGCATCGGTGCAGTCAAACGGATACTCCTCATTAAAACGATTTTGCTGAGTCGGTTGATCGGTTTGCCAATACAACACACTGACTTCACACTGTCCATTATCTACATACCAAGCCAACATCGGAGAGAGCCCGCCAGCTTCATCAGGTGCATGCCACTGGTTATATAACTTGTTGTCTTGTGCGCGAATTAAATCTTCATCAAGCCTAACGCTAAATGCCTGCCACAACGTGTCACCAATACCGAACCGTTCGCTATTAGCCAGATAAGATGTCTGGACCCGTGTCCCATCAAAAAACAGCGGATCATTGGATGGGTGCACGGTTGGGTTATGCATGCCGGGGCGATATTCGTAGCCTTCATTCGTCAGCCATTGAGTTGCATATTCAATTACCGTCCGATTTGGATAAATAGGATCAGCCACTCGCCCATAGCGAAGCTCAGTTCCATCGTTCATCCTAAAACTTTTGATCTCAGTATTTGAAATTCCAGTTCCAAAGTCCCTACCAGCGGTTGCCCCCACGTTAAAAGTGTCTCCGACCGCAATAATTTGTCCGCTTCTGCGTTCTAACAGTGGCACGTTTGGATCAAACTCGAAGAGGATGTCACTCGATGCGATCGGCTTTGTTGGTGCAGGATTTTGATCCCCACCACTGACATCAAATCTAAAGAATCCATTCTGACAATGGAGCCATTCTGTTTGCTTACGGCCGGGGCCACATCCATTTGATCGGCTCCATGCCCCTTCAGAATAAACGTTGGGGTTTTCAGCTTGCAACGTCTGCCCACTAAATGAAAGCCAATCTATACGCACATTTTTATCAACCCCATTATGACGGCCATCGTTGATGAACCGAACTTCTACCTGCTCGACAGACTCTGGACTTTCAATAACCGTCATCGTCCAAGTTTGCCAGCTTGTAGAAGCGGTCGTTTCACCCCTAAAATTGCCATCCACATAAATCGCTACTTTTTCCGTACCTGTTGTTCCATGGAGTCGAACCCCAATATTCGCATGGGACTGGCCTGGGGGGTTGGGTGGAGGAGAAGGGTTTCCGGCGGCCGGAAACAACCATTTTTGTGCTGATGTTTCGCTACATCCAGCCATCCAAACTTTGGTTTTTGGCGTAGTACCTGCTCCCTGCACCTCCATACAAAGCTCTGGATGCAATGAGCTTTTGATTTGATTTCTAGAGTTGAGATACCATGCAAACAAGCGCGTATCCTCACAGTTTTGAATCTCGACAAAAGCACCCTCCCTTGCACTCCCTTCAATCGCTAAACACTTGCCTTTTACCGAAAGTTGACCGTGCCTCAAAGTCCATTCTTGGGCTTTTGATTGATTACACGTATACATTTCGATATTGCTTCCATTGGTTGTATCGGCCCATGGTAAATCAAGACATTG
>JAHDGV010000354.1 GCA_020631655.1 Chloroflexota bacterium
GGGAGGGGAACTAATCAATCACAGTTTCATGAACTCTTTGGACCCTACAGGTCTATTGCCGACTGTTTTTGTAATCTTCCAGATATTTTGGAACCTGCACCCCATCTTTCAGAAGTGGGTCTTCAATCAAATCCCCAAAAATCTGCCGCATCGGCAAAATACCGGCCCAAACATCAAGCGCATAATCCTCATCGTCGTCACCCGGCGGGCCCGTGCGAATTTTGGCAGATGCTGATTCGATATCTATCTCGCAAATCATGGTTGCTTTCTCTTCAATAGGATTCGGTTTGCGAGCATCGTCCCACCGGCCGGGGATGAGCTTGTCTGTAAAAATGCCGAGTGCGCGCATTTTTGCCTCAGACTCATCGATTATGGTGCCGGTGCCAAATATGACTGCCGAGCGATAGTTCATCGAATGGTGCATCGAGCTACGGGCGAGAACCAAGCCATCCAAGTGGGTCACGGTGATAGAAATCTCGTTTCCGGCCGCGATATGCATCATCATGCGGCTTTTGCTACTGCCGTGAAGCAACAGCTTATCCCCGTCGCGGGCCAAGATCGTGGGGATCACAATCGCACGGCCGTGGTCGACAAAGCCGACGTGGCAAATGAGCGACTCGTCAATAATCGGATAGATCGTTTCTGCATCATACTTGCCGCGATCCGGCATCCGTTTAACTCGATTAAGGTTTGTTTTTTCAAATGTTTTGTCTGACATATCCAACTCCTGATGGGTTGCTCGAACCCATTAAAAATTCAGAATTAACTATTCTTTATTAATTATTTTTTCGTTTTTCTATAAGCATCTTTCAATGCCAATTTCCCATCGATAAAATGAAAAATGTCTATCCCACGAATGTCTGTTACTGTGCCATCTTCCCCGATTTCATCGTAACTCCATTCAGAGAATACATAATCACCCGCAATCCATTTTTTGCCACTGCGCTGTTCTCCGCCAGATTCGTATTCAATAATTTCAGCAAAGCCTTGGCGTACTTCTTCTTTGCCCCGATAGGTTGTGCCGGGCTCTGGCCCAACTGAGGCCGCGTAGACACAATCGTCTGTCATAAGCGCCATCAGCCCGTTGAGATCGCCTCTGCCCCAAGCCTCACCGAATGTTTTTAACAAATTTAATTTTTCTTGATCGGTCATTACTTTTGTTTTTGCTAGCTAGCCAACAGGTCATACGGATGTTGCCAGCCATCAAGGGCCTGCAATCGTACAAGCCATCCACCAACATGATCTGGGACAGGCACTTCAGTCTCATCTGCAAAAAACAGATAGCCACTGAGTGAGAAGTCAGCAATGGTGGGCGCGTCGCCCATGATGAACGGCCGGCCGTCGCTCAGCTCGTTGTCAATCACCCCTACATCGTGCAGATACCGGGCATAGAGCCAATCCCAAGCCCCTTCGGTCAGCCTTGAGCTTTCAAACTTTTTGCTGGCGCGAAGCTGGGGCAAACACATGCCGATCTTGTTTGCTTCCCAAAATAACCATTCCAGACATCGCTGTAGCATCACGTCTGACTCGCCCCCAAACGTCTGATATTTTTTGGCGATATGCACCAGAATCCCATCTGATTGGATGAGGTTGTTATCCCCATCAACCAGCAGGGGGACTTCGCAATGTTTTGATTTGGCCACGAACTCTGGTTGTCGCTGGCTTCGATCTGCCCAAATATCAACCACTTCGTATTCATGGTCGATGTTGCCTGCCTCGAGGCAGAATTTAACTTTAAATGCGTGTCCCGAATCGGGATGTCCGTATAATTTCATGTAGCAAGGTGCAGGTTGCAAGTTGCAAACGCCGATTGTTCTGACGAATTACAAGATGAAACACTGCATTAGTTGTAGCTGACTGGCTGAAAGCAAAGCATGCTGATCGGCTGATTAGCTAATCGGCACATCTGGAACCCAAACGTATCCTTCAAAATCGATAATAAAACACTCGCGTAAGCCATGATCCGGCTGGTCGCGGGTTGGGTCCAAAATTTCGCACCCGAGCTTTCGGGCCACAGCCTCGGCCGCGTCTGGATCTCGGCCGTGGAGTCGAAATTCTGCACCTCGGCCGCGCTTGGTTTCACCTGCGATGTAGCCGGTTAGCGGATGTTTGTCGTAGGTGTGGTCGGAGTGGATCATCCACTGCTGACCGTGCCAAGAGACAATCGTAATATCCGGATCAGAATAGACAATGTCGACACCCAGCACTTCTTTATGGAATTGGACCGCTTTGTCCATATCTCTTACTTGGATATTGATCATCATCCCTGTTTGGGTTTTCCCGTACTCGTCGGGGGGCATAAATGGGTCGCCTACTCGTTTTTTCATGTTTAGCTTTTGGCTGTTAGCGCTTGGCTATTAGCTTTATCTCAATAAGAAATGTTCCAACGTAAATGATTTTAGCCCTAATTGGTTTTGTCACAAGGGCCATTTTTGACAAAAACGGCCATACCAATGTAAGCTGGAAGGGATTTACGATTTTAGATTTTGGATTGACGGTTGATTCTCACCAAGATCACCCTTTCAGTTATAAACCCAATCGTAAATCGTCATTCGCAAATCGAAAATCAAGATATGACACGATCAGCATCTTTTACCCAACTCTCTGGCATAAAAATTAATCGGACGTCGGCCGAGCCGATGCACCGCCAGCTGTACAGCAACCTGCGGAGCATGATTCTGTCGGGTCAGCTCTCGGCCGGTTCCCGTTTGCCTCCCACCCGTATTTTGTGTGATGAGCTTGAAATCTCACGTAGCACAGTGGTCGAGGCGGTAGCCCAGCTTACGGCTGAGGGGTACGTGGTGGGGCAAACGGGGCGCGGTACGTTTGTGTGTGAAACATTGCCAGAACAGGTTTTGCAGTCGGCCGAAACCAATCTTAACAAAGCGCCAGAGCCAGCTGAATCCCCCGTTTTAATATCTGACCGAGGCAAGCTTTTGATTGCGGGTACAGTGCACCCAGACGCTACCCCTCGGCCGTTTTTACCCGGCTTGCCAGATACCAAAGAGTTCCCGTTTAAGCACTGGTGGCGCATTGTGGGCCGATATTGGAAAAACCCACCGGCCGCGTTGGGGTACGACACAGGGGCCGGTTACTATCCATTACGAGAGGCAATTGCAGACCATGTGCGGCTGTCACGGCGGGTAAAATGCACGGCCGAGCAAGTGATCATAACGGCCGGAGCCCAGCAGGCGCTGTTTATGTGCGCCCATCTTTTTGCCAAACCCGGGGACCAAGTTTGGGTTGAAAACCCTGGCTACGGGGGGGCGCATGCCGCCTTTTCAACAACCGAACTTGATCTGGTGCCGATTCCGGTTGATGGGAACGGAATAGATGTTGAAGCCGGTATTCAGTTGGCTCCCCATGCTAAGTTGGCTTGTGTGACCCCATCCCACCAATACCCGGCCGGAGGAACGCTTGATTTGACCCGCCGTTTGCGCCTGCTAGAGTGGGCCAATGAGGCGAACGGGCTGATTTTGGAGGATGATTATGACAGTGAATATCGCTACACGGGACATCCGCTAGAGTCGCTTCAGGGGTTGGATCAAAACGGCCGAGTGATCTATATCGGCACCTTTAGCAAAACTATTTTTCCCGGTTTGCGTTTGGGCTATGTCATCGTCCCCAAAGGGTTGGAAGATACGTTTGCCAAGGCTAGATATAACTTAGATCGTGGCTCTGAACGGGTGACACAAATGGCGCTCAATGATTTTATGCGCGAAGGTCATTTCACCCGTCATATTCGCCGAATGCGACTGCTGTATGCCAAGCGGCAACAGCTGTTTGTCGAGGCGATTCGGGAGCATTGTGGCGACTGGCTTGAAGTGGCTCCAGCCCCGGCCGGGCTGCATTTGGTGGGATGGCTACCGCCCGGTGTGGACGATGTTCGGGTTGCGGCCACGTTTGCCCAGCATGAGATATTTACGCCGCCGCTGTCAACCTATAGCTTGACGCCGCTGGAGCGGAGTGGGCTGGTTTTGGGGTATGCGGGTGTGTCTGAGGATGAGATTGTCTCGGCCGTTGAGTTGATGGGGAAAATAGGGTCGAAATCATCGTTTTCATAACACAGAACATGTTGTAGGGCATTGGTATCAACTTAAAGATTGCACCCATGCATTGCCATTTTTCGTTTCCCTCTAACTTCTCTCAAAGCCAACATCGGGCGAGTTAATCGCACCAACAACATTCAAAACCATGTTCGCCCAGCGATTATCTGCGCCCTTACAGTGGCGCGCATGTCGTAGGGGCGCAGATAATCGCCGAAAAACCTAAAGGCGGCAGGCTACTTGTTGCGATTAACTCGCCCGATGATCAAGAAGTACTGATCCACGTAGGCACATGAACAAGGTTTAAAAATGCTTTTTGCTTAAGTTGATACGTATGGGCATCCCTACATCACTTGATTCAATGCGCTCCAGATAATTTCTTACCCAAAATCACGGCGTAACAGTCGCATTCCGTTGAGCGTGACCAAAATCGAAGTCCCTACATCTGCCAAAATCGCCATCCACATAGAACCTGTGCCGATTAAAACGAGGAGCAAAAAGAGAAATTTAGTTGCTAGCGAGAAGATGATATTGGCCCGAATAGTTTGCATCGCGGCGCGAGACAGACGGACCAAGTAGGGCAAGGCTGATAACGAGTTTCCCATCAGGCTAATATCGGCCGTTTCCATCGCTTGGGCCGTATTGCCAATTGCGATCCCGACAGCGGCCGTGGCGAGCGCGGGAGCATCGTTTATCCCATCCCCAATCATCGCTACCGAACCATATTTGTCACCAAGTGTTGTAATCGCTGATACCTTGTCTTCTGGCAAGCAGTTGGCCTTAAACTCGGTTACACCCACCTCGTTGGCCACCTGCGCGGCCGTTTGCGCGTTGTCCCCCGTTAGCATGATGAGGTGATCAAATCCGGCCGCTTTTAGCTCTGCCACGGCCGCTTGGCTGGTTGGGCGAACCGCATCTGCCACGGCGATATATCCCTGATATTGCGCATCTTGACTCACCAACATGGTGGTTAGCCCTTGTTCATCGATTTCAGCCACACTGGCGCAAAACTGCTCGTGGGGGACATGCTGATCAAAATAACGATGGCTACCGATTACCACATCGGTGCCGTCGATCTCACCCATCACACCCCGGCCGGTGAGCGAACGAACATTTTCTGCCACCTGCTTATGTGCCACCCCAAACTCATTTGCCCGCGCAAGAACCGCTTTGGCCAGTGGATGTTCGCTACGGGCTTCGACCGCACTAGCTAGTGCAAGCAACTCCTGGCACGGAGCGCAGGTTCCAGTGTCAACTGGTTGGCCTTGGTTTTGACAGTCGGCCGCTTGGAACTTCACGACTGTTGGTTCCCCTTTGGTGAGCGTGCCGGTTTTGTCAAACGCAATCGCTTTAACCTGAGCCATCGCCTCGACAAACGCACCCCCTTTGATCAAAATGCCGTTCCGCGCCCCGTTGCTGATGGCGCTGACAATGCTGACCGGGGTGCTGATGACCAGCGCACAGGGGCAAGCCACCACCAACAGGGTCAAGGCCCGGTACAGCCAGCCGGTTGTTTGTGTAAGCGTAGCGTCGGATGGGTTGAAAAATGGCGCTCCCCAGACGAGCGGCGGAACAATCGCGACAAGGGCGGCAAACACAACCACGGCCGGGGTGTACCACGCCGCAAAGCGGTCAACCAGCC
>JAHDGV010000019.1:0-8125 GCA_020631655.1 Chloroflexota bacterium
GGATCGAATAGAACCATCGGTCCGCCGCCCACATTAAGCAACAGCTCAAATCCGTTTAAAGTTTCAGTCCAAGTGTCTACAGGGTATGGGAATCGAGTGCCTGCTTCAAAAACTTTGTTGAGCTCATTTTGAATAGGCAATATTTCATGGACCGCGATCGTGCTGGTTGTGTTCACTGCGTTTTCAGTGATTAGATAGGGTTGTCCATTGAGCGTTTGCAGGCGCAGAGAAGTTCTGCCTAGATCCCTGACGGATCGCTCCCAAATTTTTAAGCCACTGGCATCAAACGTCATTAGTCGCTGGTCGGCCGAATCGACGTGGGCCAGCATGACACCCCCAGTTTCAAGAGGGGTCATATCACTCTGGTTTAAACGCGTTTCGCTGAATGTGGCTAAGGTTTCTAGTTCATTGTCCAGATTGATTCGGTAAAGACCCGTTTCGCCATAAATCCAAACCAGCCCGTTAGATGTGCCTAAAATCCCTGTTGTATCTGCCAATTTGGTCGGCGCACCTAAAAATGGAACCCTCCAAGTCTGCTGGGTGTCTCCGTCAATCGCAAGGATGATGTCATTTTCAAGGTAGACGTGATCGATGACTCGGCCGGTCGTTTTTGTGGTCCACAATCGGTTGCCGTTCCCATCAATTCCAGTGATCTCGTTAGCCAATACCACAACAACACCACCGCCCGGCCGACGCAAAAGCTCGTTATTGGCCGGTTGGGCCGGAAATTCTCCGATGGGGGCTGTGTTGAGCAAGTTGTTTTCACTAAACTCAAAAATAAGGCTGGCCCCTTCTCGCATGGTGACAAAGAAACGGCCGTCAGATACTTTTCCGTTGGTCGGTTCTTCTAGGAAATTTAGAAACTCTCGACCTAAACCTGTATCTGGATCAAGCGATAAAAAGGTATTGTTTTCAAGGATCGCATAGCGGCCGCTGGGGAGCTGGCCAATTTGTTGGATGCCGGTTGTTTCAAGCGGCCGAACCCACTGTGTGCCGGTTTGGGCCAGCAAACGCTCTTCCCAAATGCGCATCGATGGCCATACCCATCCGGCCGTACGTGGGTCAACGTCCCAATAACCGCCTAATGTTCTGTCTGGTGCCTGTGTCCGCATTTCGAAATGCAAGTGTGGTGGCGTGCGCGGCCGGCCGACTTTTGCCAAGAGCTGTCCGCGAACAACACACTCCCCAAAGAAGACTTCAAAACTTTCTTCGTCCAAATGTCCGTAGAACGACAAGATTTTTCGGCCGTCATTGAACACGTGTTCAATGATGATCACCCCTTTGTCACGTCCCCAGCCGTTTGGTTGAGCATAAGTCACACGGCCGTTTCCAATGCTGTGGACCGGTTCGCCCAAAACACCGCCCGATTTCCACCAATCTTCGCCCGCATGGAACTTGTCGTACCTTTGACGGAACACACCAAAGTCACGGCCGCCACGGCTATACGCGAGGGCGTTTGGTGGGTCCATTGGGAAATCGAGCGTGTCCACTTCACCACATCTGCTTCTGAATGTTGCTTCTGCCCCCGTGCGGGTATCTGCAACCGGGTCACCAGATATTGCCACAGGGAGCGTGGTTGGCGTTGGCGTCGGGGTAGGTGTGTTTGTGGGGGTAGCGGTTGGGGTGTTGCTGGGTGTGGGGGTAATTGTTGATGTTGGTGTGTTTGTTGGAACTGCAGTCCGTGTAGATGTTTCGGTAGGCAGGTTGGCAATCGGCTCATCGGCCGGACTCGGCTCTTCTTGGTCACAAGCGATCAAGAATAAAAGCAATCCGAAGCCGATAGTTAAAAGCAGTTTTACCTGCGGGCTCGATTGTGATTTTTTGAAGCTAACGAAGTTTAAAGAATTCAAAACAGAACGCATAGAAATAAAAACTCCCGTGGTCGGGTATCAAACACGGGAGAATTGTAACTATTTTTCTGTTTGGTTAAATCGAATTTATGTAACTATTAGTCACATTTCACCAATCATTTAGCCTTTGCGCCTGTTGCGACGACCTTCAACAATTTCTAGCAGGCCGTACCACAAAAGTAGGTAGGCTCCACCTTCGTCTAAATGGCCAATCACAGGCAATGCGTCTGGTAAAAATTCAAAAAGGCCTAAACTTGGATAGGTGAGATAGGCAACGCCTAATAGTGAAAATAAAAATACAATGGGGCGGGGGAATCCTCTCTCTGAAAGGGGAACGGTCATAAAACTGCCGCGACGTTCACTTTTTGTGTTTTCGATATTACTCATTTATTGATGTGGGCTGAAAACCCTGAGGGGTCAGCCTGTCCGATTATCTGCGTGGCTTAAACTGAGTAACTGGTTGGGATCAACTCTCGTTCAACGATTCCAGTTAAGCATCCGATGGCACCTGCCGCCTTGCCTAACTCACTGACCTCTACTGTCACACACTCAATGCCGAGCGATTCATAAAATGCCTGGGTGTTTGGATTGTTCGCCGCCATCAAAATTTTACGTGGCCCGAGCGTTACAAAATTAAACCCATACCCATTTACGGCTTCGTCTACATCTGGCAAAAAATGGACCTCGTGTCCGCAGTTTTGCATGATTTCCATCGCTCTGTGCACGAGCCGCACTGGGTAGCCAATGGCCAGATCTTTGTCTACGATGCGCAACATGCCCATCAAGTGCATCGATCCAACCGGCATATCAACCTGTACGCTTGATAGCCCCATTTGTTCTAAAGTGGCTGATAACTGGGCCGCTCCGCTGTCGTTTGTGCGTAGTCCCCGGCCGATAATCACTTGCTCTGGGGTGATGTACATCGCATCTGCCCCTTCAAACGTGCCCCGGCCGCCTATCGATCGGGCGATGGGGACGCCTAGGCTGGATAGCCGTGCGGCCGCCACCCGTTCTTCTCCTGCACGAACTTCAGATGCTGGGCGAGCAATAATCGCCCCTTCATGGGTCATGAACATCACGTCGGCCATGAACATTTGATTGGGTGTGGGGGTGCTTTGTGGCTCAGCGTAATGAACGGTCACTCCATTGGCGCGATATGCGTCTGCAATGGCATCATGCTGAGCTTGGGCGATGCTCAAATCGAGTTCATCAAGCATTTGCGCGGCGTTTGGATCCCCATCTGTCAAAATTTCTGCCCCCGGCCGGTGGAGTAGCACCTGCTTAAGCGGCATGTATTCGCTGTTTTGACCGCAAGCGCCCCAGATCGATCCCAGCTCAGCAGAGATTGATTGTTTGCGCGGTTGCCAACCCGGCCCTCCGTAGGCGGCGTGCAGTAAAGGTTGAGATCGATTCGGCATGTTTAACCTCGGCCATCTTTTTCATTTTCAGTTGGGAAGCGGGCAAAAACCATCCGGCCGGCTGATGTTTGCAACACCTTGGTCACAATCACCGGAGAAGTTTTGTGCATCATGTTCATCCCTTCTTCAACAACCACCATCGTACCATCTTCAAGGTAACCGATACCCTGTCCCACTTCGCGACCTTCTTGAATGATTTTGACAACCAAATCTTCGCCGGGTAAGTAAGCAACTTTTACAGCGTTGGCTAGATCATTAACGTTTAAAACGTTGACCCCTTGTAGCTCAGCTACACGGTTTAGGTTGTAATCATTGGTCAGGATAGGGCAAGGCAGTTGTCTGGCGAGTGCCACGAGTTTGCTGTCTGCGTCCCGCACCTCAGACACGTCGATGTCTGAAATCTCGATAGGGGCCAATGAGGTTTCTTGCAACATACTGAGCACTTCGAGCCCACGTCGGCCACGGTTGCGCCGGATCGCGTCTGAGCTGTCTGCAATGTGCTGTAACTCGCGCAGAATAAATGTTGGGATTAGGATCGTGTCTCTGATAAAGCCGGTTCTTGAAATGTCTGAAATCCGGCCGTCGATAATGACTGATGTGTCGAGAAGAATAACCCGTTTGTTTTCAGGCTCACTATTCGCTGAATTGCTTGTGGGTGGAGCGATTTCAGGCGTGCTAGCAACTCTCCTTGAGCCGTTCATAAAGTTGTTCCAGATGTTTGAGATGTCCTCCTGTCTGTAGTACAGAATGAACACACAAAAGTACGAGAAAACAACCACTGAAATCAGAGGTAGGATAGTGCGGAATGGGGTGGGTAGAAATGCAAGCGGGATTGAAAATAAACCGCCCGTTACGAGCCCCATCAAAATGCCCATGATCACAGCCGCGAGTTGGGCCGCAGTCATTGTATTAAGCCGTTGGCGCACAAACCGGAGCGGCCGGATTGTGAAAATGGGTGTCAGGATTAGCCCGACAAGGAAACCAAGCAGGGCAATGGCCAGAACATTTACAATGATAGGTTGATCTGAAAAATAGCTAATCCGGGGGGAAATGGCGATGCCAAGAAGCAAACACACAAACCCACCAACAAGTCGGAGGGGGAGTTCAGAAACCTTTTTTTCTTCAGGTTTAGGGGTATTACTCATCTTTGCCTTCACAGAATTTCAACAGGTTGACGTTTGGGGCGTCTGCAATGTTGTATCTAAACTTGCATTGTGTTTAAACAATGCAAAAAATATCGTAGGATAGGCTTTCTGAAATACTTAGATGAGTTGGGTGGATAGCACTCGGTTTGAGCGCAACTACTTGGTCCAACAAAAATAGTGTTTATCTATTTTTCTGGATTGAGATTTGAAACTTAGTAAAACAAAAAAATAAAATAATTGCTGTTTAATCCGCTTTAGGTGTGTCTCGCTTTGTCCGACTCAGCCAAGTTTAAAAGATACCTACTAGTTGTACTTTTGATAAGACAACTTCGATAAAAAATCTCTTGGTGAAAATGTTAACATAAATCGTGATTTTTCGAAACTAAGCCATCGCTTTTTATACGATTATGACAAAGCTTTTCGTGCTTCAACAATTTGTTTTTTTACTGCTTCGGGTGCTGTACCACCGGTGGCATTCCGAGCCGCCAAGGCCCCTTTGACTGAAAATGCTTCAATGACATCCTCTTCAAAAAGATCAGATATTTCCTGAAGATCTTCTAAGCTTAAGTCGGTAATTGGAATATTGCGCACCTCGCCGAGCTGAACAATTTGCCCCACAACGTGGTGGGCTTGGCGGAACGGAAGGTTTTTCTTGACCAAGTAATCGGCCAAATCGGTGGCCAAAAGTCCTGCTTCTAACTGGCTTGCCATTTTGTCTGGATTGATTGTTATCGTGTCGATTACTCCCGTCATGACTGGCAATAGCAACGACAAGTTGTCAAACGCATCAAATACAGGTTCTTTGTCTTCTTGCAGGTCTTTGTCGTAGGTCGATGGCAATCCTTTGATTGTTGCCAGAAACCCGGTTAAATCACCCAGTATCCGGCCGCTTTTTCCTCGAGTCAGCTCTAGGGTGTCTGGATTTTTCTTTTGGGGCATGATGCTTGACCCGGTTGAGTAAGCGTCTGCGATAACCACAAAGCTGAACTCTGTACTGCTAAACAAAATCAGCTGTTCGGCCAATCGGCTTAAATGCAGGCCGGTCATGGTAGATGCGTACAGAAAATCCGCTACGTAATCCCGATTAGAAACACCATCAAGGCTGTTTTGGGTGATCCGGCTGAACCCCAGATCTTTTGCAAGTGCTTCCCGATCAACTGGGAATGCTGTGCCCGCAAATGCGGCTGAGCCTAGAACCATTTCATCCGCTTGATTATGTACCGCCTTGAAGCGCTCTAAGTCTCTGACTAACGGCCAAAAATGACCCAAAAGCCAATGGCCCCAAGTAACAGGTTGAGCATGTTGCAAATGGGTGTAGCCCGGCATTGGGGTCTCGATATGTTTTTCAGCATGATTGATCATGGCGTGGCCCAAGGCTGCAATTTCGGCCGCAATATGTTTGCTGGCCCGTTTTACCCATAACCGAAAATCTGTTGCTGATTGATCGTTGCGGCTACGGCCTGTGTGTAATTTGCCGCCCACTGAACCCACGATTTCGGTCAAACGCCGTTCGACGGCCGTGTGAATATCCTCATCCCCTGCTGCAAGTTCAAACGTATCATCAGCCAGCTCTTTCCGAACTTTTTCTAAGCCTGCACAGATTTGGTCGGCCTCGTCTTGGGTTAAAACATTGGCGCCCACCAAACCTTTAGCCCATGCAATGCTCCCATCAATATCTTCATTGTAAAGCCGGATATCAAATCCGATACTGTCGTTTAATTTTCTGAGCAGTTCATCCGCTTGGCCGGTAAACCGCCCGCCCCATAGTTGTGTCATATTGCTAGCCTGAGGAACGCAGAAACAATCAAAACAGTCTTTTTCTGCATTCAATTATGAAATTTATTGTGAATTTCTGGGAGTATACCCTGCAAAAAACGATTATGCAGCGGAATGAGGCTCTATAAAAATAAGCCATTGCATACGCTCGTCGAACCCGCCAATTGTGACCTGAATCGGCATTTGGGGGATGAGCGTGTGGCCAAATAACTCTCTGCACCGCTTGTAGTTGGCAATCCCTGTCACATTTTCTCCCAAACTAATAATGACACCTTGCGGATAAAAGGCTCGGACTTCTCCCCTGATAACCGTTCCAAGCGGGTGTTTCTTTTTGACAGTGGCCCACTCGTGCTCATGGTTTCGCAAGTGCTTTTGCCAGACGGCATCAAATTTTTCTGGTGAAATTTTCATCACCGGCTTGATCAAACCCGCATCAATGTCGGCCGCATGGATCTGGTTGTAGGCGGCATAGTCTATGTATCCTGTCGGCAAAAAATAGCCGTAATCAGGATGGTATCTGTTAGATGCAAGCACATCTTGGTCTTTGATCGATATCTGTCGAAGAACAAAGCCACGATCCAATTCTGCCCATGTATCAGCCCCTTTTAGTCGGCCGAATTTATCGAAAAATTGATAGTATTTCATCTTATTAATGCAGGACCAAAAGTTTATCAGAACTAAAATGGGGGGCAACTTGAACGAAGATCAATAAAAACCAAGCCACCAGAGAGCAGGGTGCTATAATCTCCGTTCTGGGAAACCGGGTCGTGATTATGGCTTTTGTTGCAATTCTTTCTATCCTCATCATGTGCGGGCTAACTGGGTATGGGGCCTTGTCTCTTTTGGCTCCGGCCGATCCCCGTTTTAGCTCTGATCGACTAGAAATTCTGCTGGTAATTTTGGTCACAGGGGTCTTGCTCAATGGTTGGGTAGCCTTCATCTTGGTGGAGCTAGGCCGCTTTTCAGTGATTACGCTTTTCATAATCTCTGCGCTTGTTTTTCTCATCGGAATTGCAACCTCATCTATGAAAGGACAATCGGCCATTTATAAACAGTCGGCCGAAAATTTGCACTGGGAGCTTGGAGGGCAGGCATATCTGCCAACTAAGTTTGAATCGGCCGGGCTAATTCTTTGGTTGATTGTTGCATCAGCTCTCTTTTTCAGACCCCATCAATACGTTTTGGGCGCACATGATGTTGGGGTTTATATGAACTATGCGGCGCTGATCGCGCAATCCGGCGGCTTGTCCCTAACCGATCCGCTTTTGGCTGAGGTTCCTTCGTCTCTCTATCCGTATTTTCTAAATCTGGCATCGGGAAATGCGGCCGGCTGGTCGTCTCTTTCTCCGTCCTTGAATGTGCAGGAAATGTCGGGTGAAATTTTCTTGGATTTTTATCACCTGCATCCAACATGGCAAGCAATTGGGTGGCAAATCGCTGGGCTTGAAGGTGCACTATTCATCACACCTTTTTTTGGATTATTGTCTACTGTGGCCCTCTACTTTCTTTTGCGCCATGTACTGCGCCCATCAAGCTATATTTTGGCCCTTGTTACTCTCGGGGCCTTTACGATTACCGCCATGCAGGTTTGGTTTGCCCGCTATGGGACTACTGAAGCTCTGACTCAATTGCTCTTTATTTTCGGTTTTCTGGCCTGTTGCCGCTGGAATCAGTCGAACTACAAAAGTTGGCTGTGGGGTGTTTTGGCTGGCACCGCCTTTGGCATGACATTTTTGGCCCGGATCGATACATTTTTTATCGGGATTATTCCAGCCGTTATGCTACTGCTGTGGCTCCTCGGCCGGTTTGAGCTCCGCAATCTTTTAATCTTCTTGGCCCCATTTTTGCTGTTGGCCATTCATGGAACATGGCACGCCAGCATTTATAGCCCCGAATATATATCGCGGATATCCACCTACATGTTTCTAGTCGCATC
>JAHDGV010000019.1:8225-28291 GCA_020631655.1 Chloroflexota bacterium
AAACGCTGGACTCACTGGTATATTTTGTTGCCCGGACTGATCTATCTGCTGTTTTATACGTGGGATTTGCGTTCCAATGGGATCCAGATTTATGCAATGCGCCGTTACGTCCCAGTTGCGCTACCGTTCTTGATGATTACGGCCGCCTTGTTTTTGCAACAAATATCTCGATTTAGGTTATCTTTTGTTAAGCGACTTTATCCGATCTTGCTTTTAATATGGCTCTTTTCCATTGCGTGGGGGGCTCGGGGATTTGTTTCAAGGGTTGATTATGTAGATATGCCGGCTCAGATTGAACAAATGGCTGATCAGATAGCGCCGGGTAGTATTGTTTTGTTGAATCAGTCAGCTCCGGTTGGGGTTGCAGATTTTCTTGCAATGCCCCTGAGATTGATTCACGGCATGAGAGCTTTTGTGATTCACGAGTTGGATGCGGCCGGTCAAGATGAGATGCAAAAGCTGATTGAGCAGTGGCAAAATCAAGGTGAGCGTGTTTATTGGGTAGATGTACCACCGGGTGTTGACGTGTCGATTGTGTCTCAATTTGAACAAAAGGGCATCCATCCTGTAAAATTAGAATCGGATACTCTGGAGCCAAGTTATTTGCATAAACCAGAGCAAATTATTCCTATCGTGTGGGAATTTGAAATAATTGAACTCAAATAAAGTTTGAGGGAAAGAGGCAGTTAAGTGATGGTGATTCCAAGGCGGATCCTTTTAGTAGATGACCATTTTGTTGCGCGTGGCGGTGTGCAAGCTCTGTTGGAGCAGTCTGGACATAAAATTGTCGCGACCGCATCTAACGGGTTAGAGGCTCTGGAAAAATTAAGTGAACATCGTGTTGATTTGATTGTTGCAGATCTCGAAATGCCAAAAATGAACGGGCACGAGCTGATCAAGATCGTGACCAAAAAATTTCCCCGTGCTCGTTTGATCGTGCTATCGTCGCATGATGAAAATGAATCAGTTGCCGCCGCTTTGCAAGATGGGGCAAAAGGGTACATTCTGAAGTCAGGCGCGGCCGAAGAGCTTATGCAAGCTGTAGAAGCAGTATCTTTGGGACACAGGTACTTAGGTAAACCTATGGTACGAAATGGCCTAGATTTTTACGACGATATCGATTTAAATACTCAGGGGTTAGACCAGCTCACCGCACGTGAGAGACAAGTCATTCAATTGGTGGCTGAAGGTCGAACAAGTGATGAGATCGGTTTGATTCTAGACATTAGTCGTCGAACTGTAGAAAAACACCGAAATAATGTGATGGGGAAAATGGGTTTTAGAAACATATCCGAATTAATTCGGTTTGCGTTAAAAAACCGGTTAATCTCAGAAAATTAAAGCTAAATAAAGTTAAAACCTGAACTTGTTGGGTTTCATTATTAACTCGGCAGAGTATAATCAATGTCTGCACTGATGTGATTATTTTTGCCTATTAGCAAACCGCAATTTTCATTAGAAATTGCAAGGTTCAGAAAAATACCCATATTCTTCCATCATTCTCTTTGAGGTTCTCTTTTAGCTTATGGACAATACCAGTAAAGGTACGTACACGCTTCGCGTTCAAGAAGATTTTTCGCGAATGGCGAGTTTATTTACTGAGCTTGACAAATTGGTTGTAGAACAGCGTAAAAACGCTGAGCTAATCAATTCTGAAGTCTTGGAAGAGGCCACCCGTGACCTGAATCGGATCCTGCTACCCGGCCGACGCATTCTCGATACGCTCGAAAGACAAATTAAAGATCATGAGCAGGAGCGTATTCAGCTCCGTGCTTTGCAAGATGTGGGGTCTGCGCTTAATTCATCTTTCAACTTGGTAGAAGTTTTGAACGTTGTAATGGACACAATGATCAAAATTACCGGAGCTGAACGCGGCTTTTTAATGTTGATTGATGAGGAAAATGGGGATCTATCAGTTCAAGCAGCACGAAATATTAATCAGCAGTCAATCGAAGACCCTAGTGAAATTTCACTTTCATTGATTGATGAGGTCCTTGATAGCGGAACCCCTCTGCTCACGACCAATGCTCAAAACGACCCCCGTTTTTCAAATCGACAAAGTATTATCAGCTACAACCTGCGCTCGCTTCTTTGTGTGCCGCTAAATTTAAAAGATGACACGATTGGTGTGATTTACGTTGATAATCGAATTACGGCCGGAATTTTCCGTGAGGGACATCGTGATTTGATGGCGGCTTTCGCTAATCAGGCGGCCGTTGCCATCGAAAACGCTCGCTTGTTCCGCCAAATTCGATCACAGCTAGCAGAAATCACAGCGATGAAGACTCTGATGGATGACGTTTTTGCTTCAATGGCAAGTGGCGTTATCACCATCGATAATGACGATCAGGTTTCACTTTACAATCCGGCCGCCGGCCGCATTTTGGGCGTTCCGGGCAGTCATGTTGAATCCCGCCCTTACAAAGAAGTGTTCAACGAAGTTGACCCCGGATTGGGAATCACAATTGAAGAGATGGTTTCTTTTGTGAAAAAAGAAGGGAAAGACCACGTTGTAGAACTGGACGTAACTCCACAGAATAGCGAAAACGATCTAACCATCAGCCTAAATTTGTCACCCTTGCGAGACGTTCAACAAAAAACGTTGGGTGTTGCCATGGTTGTGGACGACATCTCTGAGAAAAAGCGGATGGAAAGTGTAAAAAAATATCTTCCACCCAGCTTGGTTGATCGTGTCCGAGACTTAGATTCTGCGCAACGACCGCAACGACGTTCCATGACCGTTATGTTTGCTGATGTGACGGGCTACAGCACGTTTAGTGAAAAATTGGAGCCGGAACAGCTGGTTGAAATCATCAATGAATACTTTACTGTAGCGGCCGAAGCCATTAATGAGCAGTTTGGTGTGATTGATAAATTTATGGGTGATGCGGTGATGGCGTTGTACAACACACAGCTCAACCCGCAAGAAGATCATGCCGAACGTGCTGTTAGGACCGCACTGAATATGCAGGCGGCTTTAGACGAATATTTGCTGAGTGTGCCAGCCGATAGGCACCTGCACTTTTCAATCGGCATTCACACTGGTGAAGCGGTTGCCGGGAACGTTGGCAGTAGCTTCCGTAAAGACTTTACGGTGATTGGTGATGCGGTTAACCTTGCCAAACGGTTAGAAGAGAACGCCCACACAAAAGAAATCGTGATCAGTCAGAGTGTCTACAACAGTGTCAAGGACCTAGTAAACGTAGTAGCTCGTGAACCGATGAAAGTTAAGGGGCGCGAGGCTTTAGAACACACCTACTTGCTAACTGGCTTTAAATAGCCCAGCACATTTATTCGACGATAATGGAGCCTGCAATATACCTGTCCCCAACCTGATTCCCGTCTACATCATGCATGGCCAGCCTGCGTTGACTAATCATCTCGTATAGCCCAACTTCAATCTGGTATTGCCCCGGGGGCAGATTTTCAGGTATCACAAGCCGATACGGATCTGACATTGTCTGCCCCGGCAACCATTTGGGGAACCAAAGATGGGTAGGTGTAGCACCTCCCAGTGGGGTGTAGTCTAGATTGGCGTAGCTTTGATTGGATCCATCGATGAGATGCACGAAGATGGTGTAGCTTTCTTCGGCCGAATCTAGAGCCTGCCATCGAGGGGTGATAATCACGACTTCACCGGCTTGGGCAGAAATCGGATTGTCCCACGGGGCTTGGCGGATTTGAACACCGGACCGAGCGGTTAAGCGAGTGAGACCGACCCGGTGCCTGAAATTTGCTAGCAGGTTGGACGTGTTAGGCTCATATCCCCTATTTGGTTCTATATTCAGAGTCCCCAAGCTTGTTGAACTGCTTGTTTCGCCCCCATTGCTCAGATTGATAAATTCAAAGCTGACTGCATATTCACCGGCCGGAAAATCGTGCGGGAGGGCGAAATCAAATCGCTCAATAATTTTTTCATTGGGTTGCCACAGCGGGGTTGTTAAATGGGAGTCTGTCGTAAATGGGAGATGCAATTCAGTGTCTGAGCCGGTAATACGGATAGATGGGACAAAGAAGTCGGCCGTTTGCTCGTCTAGCTCCATCGCTAAAATCAAGCGAATGTAGTCTCCGCTCTCCGCTGATTGCTCTAGCTCGTAGCCGATTAATTTGGGCCAGTTTGGACCAGGTGCATAATCGATTGCTACAAGTTCATCTGGCACGCTTGTGTCACCCGGCTCAACCACTTGGTAAAAAGGACCTCTCGGCCGTAAACGGAAACCGGCATCTACAATTTCCCGCTTGTAGGCGTTTAGATAAACAGGGCCACCGGGCAAGTAGTTAAACACACTGGGTAGCCAAGGATCTGCAACAGAAACAAACGTTGGTTGGACATCAGCAGGGTCTGGCCAGCGGCCGTCAACCAATTGGGTGTACCAGAGTGGCGTCATGAATTCCCAATTGTTTAAGAAGACGATTTCTTCCCCTTGTCCCTCAAAGAATTCAAAGGTGTGGGTGACATGATCCGTCCCTTCTGAAAAATCTCGCAGGGAAATATATGGCAAGGCTGAACTCAGAGACCAGAGCGGGACGAGAGCAAATAATCCAGCAACCGGAATCCAATTGCTTGGAGAAGAAATGTTGGATTTTTGGAGCCAAGTCCCAATGGCTAAAATGGCACATCCCACAAAAACGGCCGCAATTAAATTTGGACCCATGATGTAAGCCATGATGTCTTGTTGTTTTAAGCTGATGACAAAGGCGTAATTGGTCAAAAATGTAACCCACAGCAGAGCGGCCGGTTTTCTGAGCGCCTGTTGCCGGATCAAACTAATCCCACCCAAAATTGCTAAGAAACCGCCAATCAAGCCATATTGGAGTCTTAGAATGGACCAATAAACGACGGTGCGAATCGGTTGTTCTGCAATTGAGTAATAGGGCAGTGCGTCAGACAGGCCACGTGCTAAAACATGGTCCAAAAAGCCGTTGAGCGTGTTCATCGTATGCGGCCCCATCGCAGGTTCTGTTGAACTGATGATCGGATAATAGATGAATAAAGACAGCCCCAGCAAGGCACAACCAATCATTTTGAGAAGCAGTTTCCAGTCCATAATGATTTTGGGGTAAACGACCAAAATGAAGAGCGTGTACCCTAAAAAGCTGAAAACGGTTAATGGATGATGTACCGCACCTAATCCAGTTAGAAACGAGAACAGTAAAATCGAACGATTTGAGCCGCTGTCTTTCTCTTGTTGCCATTTGAGCAACAACCAAACGTTCACTATTAAAAATGTGGCTGTTACTAGATGGGGGTTTGCGTGGATGCTGTGTTGCCAATGGTTGGGTGCCCAAGCAACCGACAAGGCGCCAAAAACGGCGGCCGCAATTCGTACCGGCTTTTCGCGCTTCGCACCCAAAATCAACAAAATATTATAGACAGCAATGATGGCCAGCGTGCCGACGCAGGCGTTTACAAAATGAGATCGCCAAGCAATGGTGCCAAATGGAATGAGTGTTTGAGCCAGTTTGCCTAACACCGTCATAAACGCATACCCGGGCGGGTGCGCAATACCCAGAATATGGGAGACAATTGTGTATTCTGTGGGGTCCCCCAAAATTAAACCTTGGGCAAGCGTGGATAGATACGTGGCGAATGCCACGATTGCGACTCCTAATCCTGCTAGCCTTGAATGGTTCATTTCTCTAAGCTTTTGTTGCATACGTTTCCCTGATTTTGTCATACAGTTCGATTGTGGCTGTGGCCGTTTTCTCCCATGAGAAGCGTTTAGCCTGTTCCAAACTTAACTTTTGCCGAGCCTCATATGTTTTTGGATCAGTCAAAATTGAATCGATGACGTTTACCATGTCTGAAACATCTTCGGGATCAAAGTAAACGGCCGCGTCTCCACCAACTTCTGGCAAACTGCTTCGATTGCTAGAAGCCACAACTTGTCCACATGCCATATGCTCGAGAATGGGCAAGCCAAACCCTTCATACAAACTCGGCTGGACCCCTAGCCTTGCCCCAGCAATGAGGCCGGGTAAATCTCCATCATCTATCCAGCCGGGAGAAATCACAATCGATTTGAGATTTTCTGCTTCGAGCCGAGCGAAGAAATCCTCATACAGCCAGCCTTTTGCCCCAGCTAAAACGAGTGTCAGATTTGGATGCCCGGAGTTGCGTAATTCAAGCAAAACATCAACTAACCGATCTAAATTCTTCCTTGGCTCAATGGTTCCGATATGCAAAAGATAATCTGCTGGCAACTCATACTTTTCCTTGACTTCGGCAATCTTTGATGGGCTGGGCTGATGAAAATGTTCGGCCGCCGCCTCTGGGATGACGTGTATCTTCTCGGCCGGAATTTTGTAGTATTTTACGATGTCATTTTTTGTCGAGTTAGACACGGTGACGATTGCTGTGGCCCGCTTACAAAACAGCGGCATTGCATATTTTAGAAACCAATAATTTAGTTTTTTATGATATTTGGGGAATAAATGGGGGATTATGTCATGAATCGTGATGACAGATGGGACATTAGTAAGCGGTATTAGCAAATGCTCTGTTGCATGAAAGATGCTGTTTGGGCTAAGCTTTTTATCGTAGGATAGAAGGTTCGATTGCAACAGCTGTGCTACAAACACAAACATGCGCCACGGCTTGTAGCCAAACTGAACTTTAATGGCAGGTAGATCTGATAAGGTGGCCGGCATTTTTGCCCCTTGACCTTCATTGTGAAAAAGAGTTACCTCTCTTTGTTTGGCTATTTCAAAAGCGAGCTTTTCCGCATAACGACCTAGCCCTGCGCGACTGTGCACGGCCGGTGAAACATCTATATAAATCATGAAGTCCGCAATTCTAGCAGATTTTGCAGACAAGCAGATGATGGCTTATACGAGCCATGCTAATGCGCACGTTTTTAGTGATTAATTAAAACTTGATGGCAAATTGCGTAGGTGTAAATCATTAAATTGCCCACTTGTGGAGCACCTTGTACAATAGTTATGTTTAGTTAATTTAATCCCTACCAATTCAAATTAAACCATTCGGCTTATAAAGCAGAGCAGTACCTCAACCACCAACTATTTCAAATGGCACTGAAAGGAAACTTAAAAGACTTTACCACCGCTCAATTATTAAATTTAGTTAATATTGCGCGGAAAACTGGAGTGTTAATTGTTGAGGGAAAAGAGAAAGCAATTGTCAGCTTTTTAGATGGCAAATTGATCTATGCTGAGACAGATGGACTTAGAGGGGATTTGGGGCAAGTTCTTTACAGAGCTGGGAAGCTTAGCAAAAAACAAGCGGTTTTGATTGATGAGAAGCTTAAAGGACAAAGTGACCGTCATTTGGGCCACCGCCTGATCAAATCAAAACTAATCTCTCAAACTGATATTTTAGAAAGTGTTCGTCAACACATGTTAAATGTGGTGTACGGGCTTTTCTCTTGGGGCGAAGGGACGTTTAACTTTCAAGCTGAGCCTGAACCTGCGGCGACTAGAATTCGAATCCCAATTGATTTGGATCTCATCATCGTGGAGGGCAGCCGTAGACTTGAAGAGTCGGAAAGACTCAATGATGAACTCCCTGACCTAAATATTCGCTTTCAATTTGTTCCAAAACCTGAAAATCGGTTAGGCAAAATGAATCTTACCCAAGATGAATGGCGGATCATCAACTATATCAGTCCAAAAAATTCTATTCAGCAGATTGCACAGGCTAATCAACTTTCAGATTTCGAAGTCCGAAGGACGATTTATGGCCTGATGGAAGCTGGATTAATTGAACCCATACGGGTTCCGGGGTCTGCCCGGCCGGAAAATAATGGGCGTTTAAGCAGAAGTGAACAGGCTAGAAATAACCGCCCAGCGGAATCGATCGAAGATAAACGAGGGGTTGTAAATCGTTTGATTGATCGAATACGGAGTTTGTAGACCGAAATAACAAAAGCCACGCTAAAGATACAAATGGGCAAACCTTGTATCTGCTTAGCCAGACTATAACAACAATGTTGATTAAAGGCTGATGATAAGCAAGCATGAAAGCTAAACCAAAGTGAGAAATATATGCAGGCAGTAAAAATGGTCGTTACCGGCCCATTTTCAGCAGGAAAAACCGCATTCATCGGCTCGATTAGTGAGATCGATGTTGTTAAAACTGAGCGGAGAATCACTGCGCCATCTGAGCAAATCAAAGAAACAACAACTGTTGCGATGGACTTCGGCCGGATTACCGTTGATGAAGAGCTTGTTCTTTATCTGTTTGGCACACCCGGGCAACGTCGGTTTGACTTCATGTGGGAGATCCTTTCAGAGGGTATGCTTGGATTCATTGTTTTGGTGGACAGCACCCGGCCGGAAACCTTTAGAGAGGCGCGGCGTATTTTAGAAACATTCCAAAGCTACGCATCAACCCCATTTATTGTGGCGGCCAATAAACAAGATAGCGAAGATGCATGGCCCCCAGAAGACCTGCGTATCATTCTGAAACTAGACGAATCAGTCAAAGTATTGCCTTGTGTTTCAATCGATCGAGAAAGCGTTAAAAACGTTTTGCTTGAGCTCCTTTACTCTATTTTGGATCAATTAGAGAGTTAAACCACTTTTCCATACCACCATAATGCGGTGGATGTGGTTTATATTCTGATCCGATAGTCTATTAGTTCTAACTTTTACTCCTCGTAGTTTTTTAATTTACAGCCTTTTCACAAGGCCGTAGTCTGGCCAGTGTTAGCATTGGTGAATTATATGGAAAACTCCTTCCCGTGTAGATTGTGTCAAAACAACTGTTTTGTTCTAACTGACTCATCAAAAACACGGGCAAGGCTCTGAGGTTTGGATGAGCTCCATTGTTACAGAAAAAGGGATCTTGCATTATGAAACACTAGGGCGGGGGAAGCCGATCATACTACTCCATGGGTGGATAAATTCTTGGGACGTTTGGCGAGATTCAATGATCCACCTAGCAGATGGGGCAGATGGAATTAGCTATCGGGTGTATGCACTAGATTTTTGGGGATTTGGCCTTTCAAACAACGAATCAATTGATGCCGCGTTTCAGCTAGACAGCTATGTCGACATGGTCAAGCAATTTATGGATAAGCTGGGTATTCGCCAAGCTCCTATTTTTGGCCATTCAATGGGTGGAACCGTTGCGCTAAAATTTAGCATTAAGCACCCCGAGAAGGTGGATAAAGTTGTGATTGTAGGATCACCCATTATCGGCCGGACATTAAATTTCTTCTTGATCCTGTCTGGAAACAACTATATTGCCAATATGGTTTGGCGTTTTCCGATTTTGAGAGACACCGTCATGTACATTTTACTGATGGGTGATCGCGAATCGGTTAGGACCATGCTGATGCGAGATGTTCGAAAGGCCAACATGAATTCGTTCTTTCAGTCGATTGGAGACTTGTACAAGGCGGATTTGTGTGAAGATTTGAGTACAAACGATGTACCTATTTTGGGCATTTTCGGTAAGAGAGATAACATCGTCTCACCTAGAAATTCAGAATTGCTCATAAAATCTCGGCCGGATTCTCAGGTCGCGATGATGGAAAACTCCCGTCACTTCCCCATGGCGGACGAACCGGAAAAATTTTTAGACCTCATTGAGTCGTTTTTATTAGATACATCGTTAAATGGATCTGGTAAATAGTAGTAATATTTTTGGATAGATCTGATGCGTAGAGTAGCAATCGAAGAACCCAAATTTATTAAACCTTTCAATGAGCCTGCTCGTCGTTTAACCCTGCAAAGTCGCCCCTTGTGGCTCCATCACCGAGAGCTGTTTGCCCCCTACATTGATTCAGAAATTGAATGCCCCAATTGGGAACTTGCCCATCAGATAGAAGGGCAAAACCCGACTGAAACGATTCTTCACAGAGACAATTTGTTCTTTAATGAAGCACTTCTTGCAGAATTTATTGAGAAGGCAAAAGCTAGAAAAGAGCCCGTACAATTGGCTTTCAAGGCCGAAGACCCTGCGATCGTTGCTCACGTTTTGCCCCTCACCACAAAGTTAAAACGTGAAGGTGACCTGATCTTAGCTGAGATGTGGTATTTACCTGAAGGCATTCACCAAGTGGAGCAAGCTACACCCCTCATCATTGATACAGAATCACGTGAGCGCGGTTATTATCATATTCCGCCATATTCTGCGACCACGGCCGGCGATTTGGTTTACCAGCTTCCTAAAAAAGCCTTCGTAGTAATCGAAAGCTGGGTCCACATCTTTATTGCCGATATTCTTTTTGGCATCTTTACCTATGGCGTCAATATTGAGGATGAGATCAACAAAGATTGGAAGATGAAAGCCTCAATTTTGTGGCGATCAATCATTGAGCAAAAGCCACTCTTGTCAGCCAGCAAGCTTGTAAAAATCGGTAAAAACACAAATATTCACCCCACGGCCCAAATTACGGGGCCAGCGATCATCGGTGATAATGTAGATATTGGTGCAGGGGTTGTGATCGATGCTTGTATCATCGGTAATAACGTGACCATCGCACAAGGGGCGCAACTGCATATTAGTGTTGTTGGGGACGGGTGCTTTTTGCCATTCCGTTCATCGTTGTTTATGACATCGGTTATGGAGCGCACGATGATTGCGCAAAATACCTGTCTTCAACTGTGCGTTGTCGGCCGGGATACCTTTATTGGGGCCGGGTCAACCTTTACAGATACAAGCGTGCTAACGGCACCTATCAAGGCGCTTAATGGAAATGATGAGCTTGAAGAAGTGCCTCTGAGAGTGATTGGTGGCTGTGTGGGTCACCATTGCCATTTAGGCTCTGGACTCGTCATTTATCCAGCCCGAGTGATCGAATCTGATGTGATTTTGATCCCATCAGAAGAGCGATCGTATATCAAACGAAATGTTATGTTTGAAGATAGCGATCATCACGCCTTTAAAGCAAAGTTTGATCATCCCCAACTTTATCCACGACAAGAAGAGCCTGAAGCTGAACCGATTGACGATGAATCTGAGCCTGTGTTAGATCCCCAGTAGCATTCCTGCGTATAGTCTAAGTTCTTGCCCTGATTGAGACAAATTTAATTTTTTTAGTGTATCCTGCAAAAATGAGCTGAAACATCTTTTCACTGAGTTTTATGAGCAGGCATGATTTGTGTTGAGTAAAATGGTACTTAGGTACCGTTTCTGTCTGGTAGGTACCTGTTCTTTGCTGAATTGTCACGTTTCTTTCACTAATTAAGATAACCAGAAAATGGTGAGTCTCTGCACTCGTGATAAAATGACATAATAATTTTATCTTTTGAAAACAACTAGGTTTTCCCTTCGTGTGGGTAACCTTCAACAAAAAACAGTTAGCAACCATAAAATAAGGAATGGCTTATGAGTAAAAATGGCCGAATATTAGTAGTAGAAGACGATTTCGATATCGCGGACATGCTCCGGATTTTCTTCGTCGGGCAAGAATTTGAGGTTGAAGTTGCTTCTCGTGGAAGCGAGGCTCTGACCATGTGTCGCAGGCAGCTGCCAGATTTGATTGTGCTGGACATCATGTTGCCGGATATGGACGGATATGCGGTTTGCCGCGATTTGCGGACTACCACGAGAACCCGACATATCCCGATCATTTTCTTGACACAGCGTGATGAGCGTAGCGATAGAATCGCTGGTCTAGAGTTGGGCGCTGACGACTACATAACCAAGCCGTTTGACATCGAGGAACTCATTCTGCGCGTGCGCCGTGCGATCCAAACGTACAAGCACAACAACATGACCGACCCTCGGACCGGATTGCCCAGCGGCCGTTTGATTGAAGAAGAGCTGTTGAACCTGATGCGCTCAGATGAAAAATGGTCTTTGACCCTGTTGGGCATCAACAACATGAAAGATTTCTCAGACGCATATGGCTTTGTGGCTGGCGATGAGGTTTTGCGCTTCTCAGCCATGCTCATGAACGATGAAGTTGATCAACATGGTTCGCTTGATGACTTTGTGGGTCACACTGGTGGAGATACATTTGTCTTGATTTCAAGATC
Organism: Chloroflexota bacterium; assembly: GCA_020631655.1. Classification (GTDB taxonomy): domain Bacteria; phylum Chloroflexota; class Anaerolineae; order Promineifilales; family Promineifilaceae; genus WTJY01. The sequence continues at coordinate 20,175 of JAHDGV010000019.1, forward strand.
GCAAGATCCATCTGAATTGGTCTCTAAAATCCAAGAACGGTTTGCCAGCTCTATTTCGGCCCATTACAACTTTATGGACACGGAGCGTGGTGGCATCGAAAAAGTGGATGGGTCAATCGCACCGATCATGACGTTGTCTAAAGGGACTGTTTCAACCGAAACCCATTCGTTCTCAGACATCCGTGAGGTTACCGAACTCGCGGCCGAAGAATTGCGAAAAAATACAAGCATTGGCTCTGGTGCAACACCGGTTTAGAGCATTGTAACCAAGGAAGTACCCGCTTTGGCAGAGCTATCCAACCTCACCTTTCAACGTATCATAGATAATTTGCCTACAGCCATCATTGTAATTGGGGATGATGGCATTGTTCGTTTATTCAACCAGCAGGCAAAAACCCTTTCCCCCGGTCTAGAGACCGGTTCTTCGTGGGAGTCGGCCGGTATGCTGTTCCACACCGATCCAAAAATTAAACGGGAGTGGATGGAGTTGCTGACCCCAGGCTCAGTCATGGAGGCTGATTTAGGCTTTGCCATTTGGCGGCTTGAATCACAGCCTGTTGAACTTGATGGAAGTGATTTTGTTCAAATTACCGCCAATCATATTCGGGACCGTACTGTAGAAAATTCCCACATCGATGAAGAGAAATCTGAGTTAAGCCGACTACGTAAGCTGCTTGAAATCACTCAAGAACTTTCATACTTGCTCGAGGAAGAACTAGTCCTTGAAAAAGCGTTGCAACTGTTGAATGACCCCATCAATGCGGCCGAAGGGCGTGTGTTGCTAAAAGATGAAATTACTGGGGAATTTGTTGCTCGGGTTGAAGTCGAAGGGGATGGCAAAGCTCAACTCATCGAGAAACCTACTGGAATTTGGCCAAACCAAGGCCTAGCTGGATGGGTCTTGAGAACACGGCAGGCCGTATTAATTCCTGATACTGAAAAAGATAAACGCTGGATATCAAATGGTACACGGAAGGGGCAAACCGGCCCGTTGCGTCTGCGCCGATCAGTGTTGGCCGCTCCTCTCGAATTTGGACACGAACCGATCGGCGTTGTGATCCTGTCAAATCCAGAGCCAAATCAGTTTTCTGAAGATGATTTCCTTCTATTGAAAGAAGCTACGGCACTGATGTCGAATGCGCTTTACAACGCCCATTTGTACGACTTGATCCGTAATCAAGGTGCTCGATTGGGTGGCATGTTGCGCGAAGAGCAGATTAATGCGGCCAAGAATCAATCTATCCTTGAAAGTATTGCTGACGGGGTTTTAGTCGTTGATCAGTTTGGTGAAACGATTTTAGCCAACGATGCATTTATCGATATTTTTGAAATCCCTAGATGGCGGGTTGTTGGCAAAAAGGTTTCTAGCTTAGATGAGGTTTTAAAAGATTCAGGCGCGAACTGGTTAAACGTTGTGACCGAATGGGGCGATGAGGAATCTAGTGCCAACATCGTTGCTGGTAAATCTGTTGAGGACACTTTTGTGCTAGCAAATAGCGACAGAACGGTTCGGGTGAGCTTGGCACCTGTTTTTGCAGGTGGTCAATTTTTAGGAACTGTCTCGATTTTTAGAGATATAACCCGTGAAATTGAGGCTGATCTCGCAAAAACATCGTTTATTTCTCTGGTTTCTCACGAACTTAGAACTCCGCTTACTTCGATCAGAGGGTATACTGAATTAATGTTGATGGGAGCGGCCGGGGATTTGCCAGAAACCATTGATAAGTACGTAAAAATTATTCAGACCAATGCCAAACGACTGCACGAACTTGTGGGCGATATTTTGTTGGTCACACAGTTTGATAGCGGCGATATGCCACTGACATTGATGCCGGTCCAGCTTGGTGAAGTGATTGATGATGTGGTTAACAATCATCTGAAAAATCGAATTAGTGTCGAAAATCGAACTATCGACTTATCGGTTGAATACGGATCTGATCTGCCAGAAGTAATGGCTGATCGCGGCCGGATTGTGCAGATTTTGACCAATTTGGTCGATAATGCATTGAACTACACCCCTGATCCTGGCGAGATTGTGATTGTTGCTAGACAAACGGCCGAATCGATTTTCATGTCTGTTCGAGATACCGGAATCGGGATTGCGCCAGACGAAATCGATGAAGTTTTCCAAAGATTTTATCGGTCAGAAGACGTGAGCGTGCGCCAAGTGGCCGGTACAGGATTGGGGCTGTCGATTGCAAAAACGTTTGTTGAGATGCACGGTGGTCATTTAACAGTTTCAAGTGAATATGGAGTAGGTAGCACGTTTACGTTCGACTTGCCCATTGGAGATGTTGATCAAGATTAACCGGGGTTGGAAAAGCTCCCAATTCGATTTTGATTTAACTTATTTTATTCAAAAATATGCCTAGAATTTTAATTGCTGAGGATGAACTAGATATCAGAGAGCTCATCAAAATTACGCTGACGTTTAGCGGTTTTGAGGTTGTTGCGGCCGAAGACGGCCAAAAAGCGGTTGAGCTCGCTCAAGATGGTGAATACGATCTGATTATGATGGATGTTCAAATGCCTCATATGGATGGATATCAAGCGTGTCGCGAGATCAAAAAGATGCCCGCGTTGCGCCATGTGCCAGTTGTGTTTTTATCTGCCAAGGGGCAATCTTCTGAAGTAAAAGAAGGGCTTGGCGCTGGTGCAATTGACTATATGCTGAAGCCTTTTGCCCCGGATGAATTGATCACCCGGATCAACCAAATTTTAGAGAACGGGCGTAAACCGGGACAGGTTACCTGAGCTCCCCATGAGTAGTTTCTGATTTTTCACGAAGTGTCGGACTAAGGTGTGGGACTTTTTCTTGTGTAAGTCGTTTAGTTTAGTAATCTGTATGTATTGTTGAAGTTATCGGATAAACATTTGTGACAATAACGACCCTCGATAACCAAATTATCCACTATGAAGCAATCGGGCATGGTGCACCGGTTATTTTCGTGCATGGATGGCATGGGTCGTGGCGCTACTGGTATTCAACCATGCAGGCGCTTTCATCACGTAACAGAGCATATGCGTTTGACTTGTGGGGGTTCGGAGACTCAAGCAACAAGCCGGATGGCTATTCGTTAGATGCTTATGTGGAGATGCTACACGATTTCCTTGATGTTTTAGCCGTTAAAAAACCTGTTGTGCTCGTTGGCCATGCACTGGGCGCAGGAGTGGCGCTCCGCTACACCGTTAAATATCCTGAAGATGTAGACCGTGTTGCGGCGATATCATTGCCGGTAAAAGGCTCCTACATGAGTGAAAAACTAATCGGAGAAGATCCGTTTGCAGGCTTTAGCAAGACAACAGGGATATCTTGGCCAGAGGTTGATAACGAAGTTCGGAAATCAGACATGTCGGCCGTGTCAAAATTGGTTGAAGAATATCGCAACACCGACTTTTTGCCCGACATCAACGATTGCCCCAAACCCATGATGCTGATCTTTGGCAAGCAAGACAAGATTGTAACTGAGCCTGGCAATAGCCTGCCGACAGAGACATCTGAACGGGCCTATATCTCGCTAGACTGTAATCACTTCCCGATGTTGGAGGATAAAGTTAAGTTTAACCGCTTGGTACTTGACTTTATTTTGGCGGAAGGCGACCTGCAGGAACTTTCCCCCAAAGACCACTGGGTCCGTCGAAATCGATAAACCCCTTACCACTTGGACTGAAAACTTAATTTGCCTTTACTTTTTGCAGATTTCGCTTGCCTGACCACATCTGCTGGTTTGAGTAGTCGTAATATTTGACTACGGTGAGTTTCAGGCGATAGTAATCGTAAATGTTGCCTTCGATCAGTCCGTTGTACAGCCGAACAGAGTTATAGAATTTTGGAGACATCTCTTGAACGGCCTCTGCATGAACTTGGCTGTATCCCCAATTATCCTTTGCATTTTCGTCTAAGAAGATAACGCAATTCCCATAGTCACCATTGGTGAGCTCGAGGGAGCTATAGCTGAGCAGGCCGTGGTGATTGCGCATCTCATCAAACAACATCTTGTCCCTAGACGCAATGCCGGTCCCATCTGAACAGAAATTTTGCTGACCGAAAAAACCGACAATGGTTAGCTGAGTGGCGTCTAGCAACAGCTTCGGCCGGATAGGGATAATCCTGTGGTGCCTACCATCAGCCTCAAATAGCTCGTGAGATTCCGGATGGAATAGGTTTGGATTACTGTTCGCTGTTTGAGAGTTGACGACTTGACTCAGCCGCATCAGCATATAGCAAAGCTGTCTCGAATCAATCGATGTATAAGCAGGATGGGTGAACGGGCGATTTTCAACCAATTCATCGGTTCCCAATTGCATAGTGGTCATGGTTTTTGGCCTTTTGGTTTGACAAATTATTTGTTAATGGATACTGTATTTATACACTTGTTTACTTGTCTAGACAAATATTCAAGAAGTGCCATTGAGGACGTATGACATCGCTGAAATTAATGACTTGTTTAGGGGAAAATACCATCCCAATTTGTAGTGAAATTGCGGCCGAGCTGAGCCTGCGGTTGGGGCACAGTGTAGTGTTTGATCCTATTGCAGAATCCACCCCAGCCGCCCAGAAGCTGGTGCGAGGTGAAGTGCAATTGGGCTGGATTTGTGGCCTGCTGTATACCATGTTGATCGATGAGCAAGATGCACCTCTTGATTTAATGGGAGCGCCAATTTTTAGCGGTTCTGATCAGCCTGAGTACCATTCATGGCTGATCGCACCGGTTGACAGCCCGGCCGCTACATTTGCCGATTTAAGAGACAAAAGCCTAGCGATCAACGAAACCACATCATGGTCTGGTTACCACCTGCTACGCTCAAATTTGCACGATATGGGAACAGACATGAATTACTTTGGGGAGGTTATTGAAAGTGGTGCTCATTCTCGCTCTATGAAAATGGTTGCGATGGGGGAGGCAGACTCTGCGACGATTGATCACGGGGTTTTTGATTTTGTGGCTGAGCATCAACCGGAATTGATGGAAAAAATAAAGGTGATCGGCCGGATTGGACCTTCTCCATCCCCACCGTTTGTAATCCATCGTGATGTTCCACAAGATTTAAAAGACGCAATAACCGCTTCGCTTTTGGAGCTAGGCAGAGACGACGCATTCCTTCAAAAAGTGCGGCCGCATCATCTAAAAACGATTGTGCCAATCACAGATCACGACTATGAGCCGATCCGGTCTGGATTTCAGAATAGCCTCAGTTTGGGCTAAAATTTAACTATGAATCTTAACTCACCCCCAATCCCAAAATACTATCAAGTCGCCACCAGCCTGCGCGACTTAATCGCCTCTGGAGAGCTCAAACCGGCCGATCAAATGCCGACTGAAGAATCTCTGGTTGAGGAGCACGGCGTTAGCCGAGGGACAGTGCGTAAAGCGATTCAACTTTTGGTTGATGAGGGGCTTGTAGAAAGCGAGCAGGGTCGAGGCTCATTTGTGACCTCTGCCATGCAATCGTCCAATCACTTTAGCCTTGTGACTTTTGAAGATGAAATGAGGCGACAGGCGCGCAAGCCATCTACCCGTTTACTGAAATTTGAAGTACGCGAGGCTGGTGAACGGACGGCTAAAAGGTTGGAAATCGCCCCTGAAACGGTCGTTTACCAAATCGAACGCTTAAGGTTGGCCGATGATGTGCCGGTGGCGTACGAATGTCGTATTTTGGAACGGGATCTATGTCCAGAAATCGAGGATGCTGATCTTGAAGCTCAATCGATCCATTGGCTTTTGTCGCAGAAACATCAAATTCCACTGGTTAAAATGGTGCATACGGTTGAGCGACAGCCATTGACTCAACTGCACGCTGATCTGCTCGACGCCACAAAAGGGGAGCCGGCCTTTATGGTAGATCGCCTTTCGTATACGCTGAAAGGGGATAGCAAGGTGCCGGCCGTACTTTTTGAAGCGGTCTATTTAGAAGATAGTTACTACGTTCACGCCATCGGCTAGTCTCTAGTCATAAATGGCAGGTAGATGGTTTTGGAGTCTATATTGATTTGCAGTTCCAAGACACCGTCTGTTTCGGACAAAACTGACACGGACAACCCCGTATCTGACCCGTTCCACAAGGTAGTTGCCCCAACAGAATCCTGATCCCAAGTTTGCCCTACCTTCCAAGTGTCCTCGCACTCACCATAATTTAGCGAATCGGCCTCTGTGATCATTTCTTGCTCCCCATCTGCTTCGACAATGATGATTCCCGGGTTAGGAGGAGCGAAATTGGTTGGCGGTTTAGAGTTGACTCGGCGGAACCAATATGGGTCATCAACAATATTCCCATCGATGTGCCAAATGAGTAATCCCGGGCACAAACCCCGATACCAAAAATTTCGGTCATACCCGATCTCCTGTCGATTTTCGAGCAAGAAATACTCGTCTGATTGCAGGTTGTTGTTGGGGTACAGCTTGATTATTTCAGGATGATCTTCAACAGGATTCAAAGAGATAATTGTTTCTTCTGCGGTGATAACTGTTGGCTCAACCCAATCGAAATAGATTTTGGGGAAGGCGCTAAAATGGAACGGTTCTTTGCCGGATTCAAATCCGTAGAGGCCGTACCCCATCACGCCGAAAAAGCCTATTCCGGAGCTTTTGGACGAGTAGTCATACAAATCTGCCATCCCTAAAAGGTGGCCAATTTCATGGGCACAGGTCCCGATATTTGAGATATCTCCGGTTAAATTTCCTTTTTGATCTGGGCATAAAACATATCGATCAAATATAAAACCGCTATCATTCTCAAACTCTGAACCAAGACCAGCAAAGGAGATGTAGTAGGCGGTTGCTCTTAGAGAATTGTCGACATCTCGCGTAGATGCTGCGCTACTACCTGCAAATACAACGGCAAGATTTTCTACGATTTTTGTGTCAGGATCCGCATAAGGTGAAAAATCGAAGCCTGTTCTTTCAAGCTCGAGTAAGGCGTGATAGACAACGCCGCCGCTATTTTTAGGAAAGTACCCAACGCCTATATTCCGGCCGCTGTTGCCGTCTGCATAATAAGTTATCGGGTTGGGCAGGCGAACATAAGCCAAATCGGCATCGTTTACTTTGGCGGCCGAATCTGAAATACCAACAAAGTCTCCGCTTAAACTCAGCTGGCCATAGGAAACTTCTTGGTAGTAGTCATTTAAACCTTGTCCACCAAAGAATTTTTCTTGCCACTCAGCACCGGTGAACAGTCCCGGTAGATCGGGAAAATCTACAAGAACAAAGAGAAATTTCCTTTCTCCTTTTGCAACATCGGTATGGGACGGCTCATCGTGCCGAAAAATTGGGGGTGCCGTGAATTCCGGCAGAGGCTGATTGTTTTGTGGAGTAGTTGCCTCACCAGAATTGGGGTCAGGTGGATCAAGCGGTGCGGTCGGTGTAAGTGTCTGTGTCTCGGCCGTTGAGGCGAATGAAACAACAAACATCAAAAGTAGTCCGATGAAGGCCAAGCGTGAAAAGGTTTTAAGAGTTGTGGGGAACATGCTGAATCATCCTTTTGAAAATTAGATAGGTATGGTGAATAGAATGAATAGCTTGGAAGACTAAAATGAGGGGTAGGGCCTCTGAATTTTTCTCCTAGCTTTTTCCTGATTTAGCGAGCTGGGGCGTTGGCGAAAAGCCTGCAAGCGCAACTGCGATTATAACAAAAAATGTGCCAATCCACTCAGGTGGTGTCAGCCATTCACCCAGAAGAAGAAATGCGATGATTAAGATCACGGCCGTACCCAGCGGGGAAAGGAGCGCCATTTCGGCTGAACCTATCGACGTAACGGCCGAAAATTGGGTCCAACGGGCGATAAAAGTTGAGAAAAAAGAGAGGACGATTAAAAAGATCCAACCCCATAAACCGGGAACAAAAGTTGCCAGCTGTCCGTTTTGGATTCCCAGCCAAAGCCAATAGCCTAAAGGCAAGATTGTGGCTGATACAACCAGTATCTGCGCAATGCGCCACATGTTGTACCCTTGCAAAAAATACTGCACCACGATCATCTGGAAGGTGTAGGCTAACCCGGCCGTGCTAATTAGTACAACACCAAGCAGGTTTGCAGAATTATCTCCGGCCGGGTTGATGAGAAAGTAAATGCCAGCTAACCCAAGGCCTAATCTGACAAGCTTTAATTTTGTGAGTCG
>JAHDGV010000019.1:28391-32602 GCA_020631655.1 Chloroflexota bacterium
CCCATCGAGAAGCGAAATGTGAGTAGAGAACTTGGATCCATCCCATTTTCAAGGAGCCATTTGGAAAATGGGGGATTGATCCCCATTAAGAAATAGGTAGCTATGCCGAAAAGCCAGCCGCGTCGGATACTCATCAGATTGGAGTTTATCAGACTAAGGTCAAGAGGGGGTATTTGGAAATAGCATTTGTGCGCACCGATTTTGATTTTAACTTAGCCGGTGGCCGATATGGATGCCGAACCAGCTCCGGATGCAAGCGGCAGTGCAACTGTAAATGTACTCCCGGCCGATTCTTTGCTCTCAACTTCGATTTTTCCTTCGTGAGCTTCAACTATCGCTTTGACAATGGCCAGCCCTACACCAGACCCTTCAGCTTTGTCTAAATTGGCGTCTGAGCGGTGGTATAGGTCAAAAATAAAAGGAATATCATCACTTGGAATGCCGAAGCCTTTGTCTGCAACCTTTAGTAAAACCTGGTCCTTCTGATCCGATTCAAGTGAAATGTGGATGGGTGATCCGTTTGGGCTGTATTTGATTGCGTTTGTCGCTAGATTCGAAAATACACGCTGTAATCTGGCTTGATCCCCGATAACAATCGGGTCATTGATGGCCGAATCCAAAATCAACTCACATTCCTTTTCAGATGCAATTTCTTCTAGCTCTAAGACCCATTCTTTCAATACCGATTGCATGTTGATCGATTCTTTTTTGAGTTCAAGTTGATTGCCCAACTGCATCTGTTCAATTTCAAGGATGTCATTGACTAGATTAACTAGGTTTTTCTGACTGCTTGAAATCGCCTTTGTTATCCTCGGTTTGTCCCTTGCCAGCTCTGGATTTGATTCGAGTAATTCAGAATAAATTCCGATGGTTGTAAGCGGCGTTTTCATATCATGGGTGAGCATCGATAAAAATGCATTTTTTTCAGCAATGAGCTTTTCTAAATCAGCTTTGGCTGATAGTAAATTTTGCTGTGTCTCTTGTAACCGGCTGACAAAAAACTGTGTAGAAAAATATAGAATCACAAGCACATTTAGAATGACGAGCCCTTCTACAATCCCAGAATTCGGATCTGGCCGTGTGGCAAAAAAGCCGATTTGCTCTAAATACATCAGGATAAAAAGCAAAATCACAGTTGCAATTCCCATCATCCTGTGAACAAAAAGAGGGGTCAGAGCAACTGTAAAAATAAAAATCGGATAGAGAATTTGAAAGCCGGCATCGTTGATCCCTCCTTGACTGTAGACTCCGGCCCACATCAATATGAATGCACCAAAAAGCTTTACTCTGATGGCGATATTTACTTTCCCATTCCAAAAAAGAACAAAGGCAATTGCAAGCAGGAGCAGTGCTCCAATAGTGACCCATAGGTCCAACCAATTCTCTGTTCGAAAAAATATGATCGATAAAATTGTGCAACCGATTGATGCTACAACAATCGTGTGAAAGACAATGTTATTTTTGAAGGTAGCTTTGGATGCTGGGTCGTTGAATCCAAATAAATCTAGGGCATTACGTGGGGGTTCGGGAGATTTTAGCATGGCCAATATGAGTAGTGGTGGCGAGTGTATAAAGCGTAGCTAACTTCGCTTAGTGATGATTTTTGTTGCGCGAGAGTATAGCATAAAAGGACAACAAAAATTGTAATTACGATATTGTCAATCCAGTTCGGCATTCGCGGATTGTCGAATGAGCTAGCGATGTATGCAGGGCCGGTTTTGTCATTGTTAGGACTGCCATCTTTAATGGATTTTGGATACAGGGTATTAAAACAAGTTTTCAGTCAAAGCCTGATAAGACTTGATCGTTTTGCTGAAATCTTCGTAATTAATTGCGGAGCCATTTATTCGAGTTTCTCGGTTCACCATGTCAGGGGACCCGTTAAAAATGACGCCGTCAAGCAAATAATCGGCCGATAGCCCCGTAACACTAATGTGAGTTCGGTTGAGTGAAACGGTGTCTTGCTCCCAAACATCCTCAAGCCCAACGGCCGCGTACCCTTGCCGGGTGCCAACATCGAGCAAAAAGTTAGCATTGCCGACCACCGTCCGTGCCTCTAACCGCGAGCGCTCGTCGTTTTCGATGGCTCTGATCTCTTCAAAGGCGTTTTCGCAACAGTGGCTGTCAATGCCGACGCACAGCCGAGCACCGGCCGCAACCAACTCTGTAACCTGTGGCAACCCATCCCCCAAATCACGCTCCGTAGTGCGACACAGGTTCACAAAGGCTTTGGCATCTCCTAAAATCTTGATTTCGTTTGGGCTTAGATGGGTTGCATGCACCCCCACAAAGCGTTCGTTGATGATTCCATGATCCGCCAAAAGCTGGATTGGAGTCACCCCATGTTCCGTCAAACATTCATCCAGCTCTCGCCGTTGCTCACATACGTGCATGTGGAAGGGGAGCTGATGTTCATTGGCGTAGTCGGCTAGTTCCTTTATCGCCTCAATCGGCATTGCTCGCACGCTGTGGGCCGCTATGCCGACGTTAACAAGTGGATTGTCTGCGTAATCAGAACGCAACTTGTCAATGTCCTGCAAAATCAGATCAACGCTGGAATCGATGAAGCGCATCTGTCCGGCCGAAGCTTCTTGCTGATAGCCACCCCGCATGTAGCCGGTCCGAATGAGACAAATGCGGATGCCAACATCGGTTGCTGCTCGAATCACGGCATCGGCTAGTTCGGTTCGATTGGCGTAGGGTTTACCACCGTTTTGATGATGCACGTAGTGAAATTCACCAACCAGCGTGATCCCGGATAAAGACATCTCGGTATAAGCCAGCTTGGCTATGGCGTACATGTTTTCGGGATCGAGTTTTTCGACTAAATCGTACATCAGGCCGCGCCATGACCAGAATGAGCCAGCTTGTTGGGCCATGCGTTGGGTCCGGCCGCGCATGGCTCGTTGGAAAGCGTGGCTGTGGACAGATGCAAGGCCGGAGATGGTGATGGTGTTTTCGGTGGTTTTGATCATATCTGGGTAGGGGCGAGATACGCCGGATGCAAATTGAAGTTGAAATCAAATCGCTGGCGGAACTCGCCCGACGGCATGGTAATAATTTCATTTAACCGACTTGTTTTCATGCAATCGGGTGAGTTTCCCTTATTTGATTTCTGATGTGACAGTTACAATCGAGCGGGTATCTCACCCCTACCGATTGTTCCATGTCACTTGGAGCTTTAGCGGCCCTCGAAAAGAAATATTTCTGGTGTATTCAAGCTCTTGATCCGGCCGTAAGCGAAGCGACGGCATCGCTTTTGTCATTTCCTCAAACAAAATCTGCATCTCGAGCCGCGCCAGCGGAGCCCCGACACAATAGTGAATGCCATAGCCCAATGCCAAATGATCTTTCAGATTGTCCCGAGTAACATCGATATTGTCTGGGTCAGGGAAGACGCTGGCGTCACGGTTGGCTGAGTTGAGCATGAGCAACAAGTTTGAGTCGGCCGGGATCGTAACTCCGCCAACAACCGTCTCTTTCACCGCCCAGCGGCGCCACGTGCATACAGATGGGTCGATGCGCATCATCTCTTCAACCGCATTGGGGATCAGCTCGGGATGATCAACTAGCTCCTGCCATTTGTCAGGATTGGTCAGCCAGTGGAGCAATCCGTTTGTAATCTGTGCCGTGGTTGTTTCGTGACCAGCCACCAACAGGGTGATCATACAGCTGGCAATTTCGTTGATGGTGAGAACGCTGTCGTCCCCGTTGCGCATTTTGATGAGGTCGCTGGTCAAATCATCGGTGGGGTTTTCAATTTTGCGTGTGACCAGATCAACGACATAATGCCAAAACGGAACCAGCCCTTCGGTCCGTTTGAGTTGCTCCTCGGCCGACGGCCGGCCGTAATACAGTTCAATCCGATTGTCTGACCATTCTTTGACCTGCGGCACATCTTCGGCTGGGACGCCAAGCACATGGAACAGTACTTGGGCCGGAAAGTCATAGGTCAGCGTCTCCACGATTTCTGTTTCACCTTGATCGATGAATGCCGCAATGCGCTCACGCACCATCTGCCGAATAGCCGGTTCAAAATGGCGCATGCGGCGGGGCAAGAAGAGTTTGTTGACTAGCTTGCGCACTCGTGTGTGATCGGGCGGTACGTTGTTTGAGAGAACCGGCACGGGGGTGTAGTTCCCATCTTTTAACCGCTGTTGTACCGCACCTGAAAATGGGGTGATTGGGGTGATCGTGTTGGCGGCCGTGTA
>JAHDGV010000355.1 GCA_020631655.1 Chloroflexota bacterium
AAAATCATCTTAGAAATCGATCCAGCTACAACTGAGGTGGTACGGCTCGGCGACCGAGCTGCCACCTTTGGCGTTGGCCCTAAAAAGATGAGTGAGGGGTATTGCTACATTATGCCGCACAAATCTTGGGTCAATCTTGGCTTCTACAAGGGGGCTCACCTCGATGATCCAGACGGGTTGCTAGAGGGTACGGGTAAAAGTTTACGCCACATCAAAATTCGGTCAGAGGATGATGTGTCCCGGCCGAGTGTGCGCCAGCTGATCGAGGACGCGTTTGAAGAACGAAAAGCTGCTCTCGGTCGCTAGGAATTTGACATCTAGAAAATGATCTGATAACTTATGCGCGGCTTCGGCCAAAAATTTTCCTCAGGAGGTATAACAAAAAAATGTTTTTGATTGAACTAAACATCCCCCAAGTTTATACCTCTGTGGCGCAACTGATCTAACCTAGATCAACCCAAACATGTGAACCAAGCCGCAGTGGTATGTATACTCTGCGGCTTTTTTGTTGGGCTTAAAAAGCGCAGGAGTGGACCCTACATAAGCCCTCTTCAGATTTTCAGTAAACAGGTGTCAGTGACTTGCAGGTGTCTATTGCGCAGCGACTGTTGACCACCGTTTACTCCCCAGAAAATGACTGTAACTTTTCGAGAGTTTACCCCTAGTGATGCAGACTATGAACTGCTAGCTACCCTTTGGAACAACGCTTGGCCAGAGTTTCGCCGCTCGGTCAAAACCTACAAACACGATGATGAATCTCGCCCGGCAGACACTTACTTTGTTCGGCAATTTATTGAGCTGAATGGAGAACCTGTTGGTGTTGGCGAATACATGGAGGATTGGGAGACCGCTACGGCCGACGATTATTTTTGGCTGATCGCTATCGATCGATCTGTTGATTTTAAGCAGGTTGCCGAACCCTACGTGGTGGCGATGATGGCAGACATCACGTCTCGTGGTCGAGTGTCCGCCATTGGCACCATCCTTATGGAAGATCGGACGGCCGGATGTGAATTTTACCAATCACTCGGCTATTCACCCGAGATGCGTGAACCACGCTCCGTTTTGGATGTGACCCAGTTTGATTTTTCACACTACTACTGGGTCGATGACAAAATGGTGGCCGAGCAAATCGAAATCGCTATCTTGACCGATCTGCAAGAACGGTATCCAGACTGGAAACGGCGTATTTATGATTTGGACTGGCCCCTCGTTAAAGATGTGCCGAGCACGGTTGAGCTCAAACAACAGCCGTTCGACGAATTTATCCAACGTTTTGAGTCCCCCACCTTTTTGCCAGAAGCGGCTTTTTATGCTCTGGACGGGGATGAGTGGGTCGGTGTTTCGGCCGTGCAACTGGTTGATGGGGCTGATGACGAACTCGCTGTGAGTATCACCGGTGTCTTGCAATCCCACCGCAGACGCGGGATTGCAACCGCGCTCAAGCTCAAAACGATTGAGTTTGCTCAGTTACACGGTGCCCAAACCATCAAAACGACAAACGAAGAAAACAACCCGATGTACGATCTGAATCTAGCTCTAGGGTTTGAGCCAAAACCAGCCTTAATCATCTTTGAACAATCGTTTGAAGCTGAAAAAGAAAAGGAGGCTCAACATGGTTAGTGAATTTGATGATTACGAATTTGAGGACCGTTACGATCAAATGGCCGATGATGCGCTGTATCGCCAACACGGCCGGATGGTCAATCAAGTCAATCGGACCAGAGGGCGCGGCCAAAGCCGAAAAGAAGAAGTCGCTTCGCTGGTTGAAGAGAACGACCTGATCGAAGACTTTGTCCCGACTTACGCGGCCAAGCTTGACCCTAAGCATCACGAACGCAAGTGGGTCATTGGCTCGCTACAAGGGTTTTGGGTAGACAAAATCATCAGTGATGTTCTGTATCAAGCAAAGGTAGGCAAAGAGGCCAACGTGTATGCGTGCGTAGGCGGTGATGCCAGTGAGTACGACTTAATCGCGGCGAAGCTATATCGGCCGCGTATGTTTCGCCATCTTAGAAATGATGCGGCTTACAAGATCGGCCGAACCACACATAACCGAGAAGGAAAGAAAATCCGGAAAAACTCTGGCGTTGAACGCGCCATGAAAAAGAAAAGCGTGTTTGGGCAGAGGCTCGAGTTTTCTAACTGGATCGGTCATGAGTTCCGAATGCAGAAAATGCTGTGGGACGCTGGTGCTGATGTGCCAGAACCTATTGCTCACACGGGCAACGCAATTCTGATGGCGTTTTGGGGTGATAAGACAATCCCGGCCGCTACTCTGAGCGACGTTCGGCTCGACCCGGCCGAGGCGCAACCGCTGTTTGACAAGATCATGCAAAACGTTCAACTGATGCTGAGTTTGAACCATGTACACGGTGACTTGTCGGCTTACAATATCTTGTATTGGCAGCAGGATGTCACCATTATCGACTTTCCGCAAATGGTTGATGCCACAGTGAACCCGAACGCTGAAACGTTTTTACAAAGAGACATACAGCGCGTGGTTGATTATTTTGCCCCGTTGGGTGTCTCGGCCGATGCCGATGGGATTGCAATTGAATTATGGCGGGACTTTTTAAACGGCCGCCTATAGATTTGAGATCAAATAAGGGTGATGTAGGAAATCCGCATCACCCTTTTGTATTTAAATTAGTTGATCCTACGGCTAGATTTTGGTAAAACCCCAAAGCCTAACGTGTGTATTAATTTAATCCATTAAATGATTGGTTGATACAAAACATTGAATTTTCACAGATAACAGGTCGCGCCAGCTTTGGCCGAGGGTCGCTTTGATGATTAAAGAAGCCAATTCAGAGGATCATGTAGAACCAACACAAGAACTGACTACGTTTTTGTTGGTAGATATTGGGGAGAGTCAAACTACCGCACTCTTAATTAAAAATGTGGCAGGCTACTGCCGTTTGGTCAGCCGGGCTATGGTTAAGTCTACGCACAAGGCCCCACACAACAATGCGGCCGATGGGGTGCTTGAAGCGATCCAAAAACTTGAGTGGTTTGGAAACCAGAAAATTTTAAACAAAGACAATGATTTGGTGATGCATACCCGCCAGCCGGGTCGTGGCATCGATAAGTTTTTGATTTCGATCAGCATGGAGCAGGTGATGAATACCGTTGTGGTTGCGCCAACGGTAGACGACCCTGCGGTTGAAAGCGCCGTTCATCTATTACAACGCTTCTCGAGCACGCTGGACAAACTATTTACCGGAGCCAATACGCGCAATCTGAGCGAAAACATTGTGTGGATGGCTGATAACCGGCCGGATCTCGTTTTGGTTGTGGGGAGCGATTCCCGATCAAACGGAATGCGTGAGCGCATTGTACAGGCCTCTAAAGCGGTTGGTGCCGGAATTCGTCAATTCTCCAAAGCACAGCGCCCTGAAGTGATTTATGCCGCATCTGGCCACTGGACCGAAGATGTGATGACCGCATTAAATTTGGGCGACAAAGTTCAAAATGCGCCAAATCTGCGGCCGGACGCGCGCCACGAACGGGTAAAACCGGTGCGCAAAATGATAGAAGAGGTTGTGCGCAGAAATCATTTGGCACGCATACCCGGCCTGCCGGAGATTATGCGCTGGAGTGGCGAGACCCCTTACTCACGAAACGAGGGGCTTGCGATTTTTGCCCGTTTTCAGGCCGCATTGGTGAATGGCCCGATTTTGATCCTAGATTTAGACGTTAATGGGCTGACCATGGTGTACGCCAAGCCGAAATTTACCGACCTGATCGTGAGAACCGATTTGGGTCTTGGTGAAAACTTAGGCCAGATTGTTAAATCACTTGATCTAAATGTTTTAAGCCAGTGGATCAAAGATCGGAATGGTGAAACTGAGTCAACTGAAAACGCCGCTCGAGCATTGCATACCCATTTTATAAACCGCTCGATTTTCCCGAACGCCATTTCGCAAGAAAAGAGTGAGCTGGACCTTGATTTAGCCATGTTGCAAGGACTTTTGAGCAAAGGGGTGAAAGAAGCCAGCTCTGCATGGGGGCTGGACGAGGACGCTCCGCTAGCGATTGATCGCTTGTTTTTGCGCGGCAAAATTCTAAATATGATCGGGGATGAGGGCTCTTTGGTTTTGATGCTCCTGAATGCATTGAAGTTGCAGGGTGAATGTGAGCTCTTTATCGATCCACATCATGCGATGGCCTTGCTTGGCCAGTTGCTAGAGCAGGAGCCAGAAGCGGCCGTCGATGTGATCGAGACCGATGCCTTTTTGAATCTTGGATGGATTGTTGGTGTCTCCGGCCGAGGACGTAAAGGGAAAGACGCTGTTTCGATCAGCTTGTACGGGGATGGCTCATCAGACGCACTTGTCAAACGGGATGTCGGCCGGGGAGAATTGGTCTCAGTTGGAATTCCAAACAACCGCTTGGCCCACGCCACTCTGCACTATCGTCGGATTGGACTGTCAAATACGAAAAAACTTGAAGATATCGAAGGACTCAAAGCGCGGGTCTGGATTGACGGCCGCGGCCGGCCGGCCGTTTTGCCCGACGACTGCATTGATGAATGGGAGTACATCGATCCAAAATAATTATGCTTGCTACCAGTACAATCATCGAATCAAATAAATCCTTTATCATCCATCGCCGATTTGATGGGAATGAAGATGTGCGCATCCCTGTCAGCACAAATCAAGAGCTTTCGCCGGTTCAAATTGTGGCACAGGCTCAGCGTGAAACTGGGTACGAGATTGTCCCGGTTGCTGACGCTTTGGGGCTGACTTCTACAGATATTAGTTCTTACTTGAGCGTGGCGGTTGGGGATGATGTAAAGATGGGGAGTTTGCTGGCTGAGCACAAGAAGATGTTTGGCCGATCTCGCCATATCACATCGGCCGTTGAAGGGACGGTGGCTGAAATTGTTGAAGGGAACATTTTTATCTCCCGGGCACCTGATGATGTAAATCTGAGAGCCCTTGTTAGCGGCCGGGTAACCGACGTGATCCCAAATACGGGGGTAGCGATTGAAGTCCAAGGGTCACGCCTGCAAGGTGTTTGGTCAAATGGATTGGAATCGGCCGGACGGCTGTTAATTCAAGCGGATGCACCTGACGCTCAAGCAACAATGTCTGCGTTAGATGGCGATCTGTATCGCTCGGTTGTCGTTATAGGCCAAATCAGTAATCCCGGCTTGCTAGAGTTATTTGCAGAAGCCGGTGTGCGCGGGATCATTGCAGGTACCGCATCGGCCGAACTCTATCATGCCGCGTCGGACTGGAGTTTGCCTCTCATTCTGACCGATGGGGTAGGTTCGGGCGGGATGTATCCTGCGATGTTTCAGCTCTTAAGTGAAAACTCAGGGAAAGATGTGGCCCTATTTAATGGTAAATATAGTCTAAGCGGCCGACCTGAAATTATTGTCAATAAACGGTCTGACGATGATGACAACACAACCTATCAAACATCACGTCAAAAGCGAGTGGAGCCAACTGTAGGGCAGACCGTACGCCTACTTACTGGAGAGAAACGGGGGAGAACTGGGACTATTGTCAAGCTTCATAGCTGGCCGGTGATGACACCGTCCGGTATAAAGGCTGAAGGAGTGGACATAAAGTTAGACTCTGGAGAGTCGTTTTTTGTCCCTTTTGCCAATCTTGACATAATTATGTA
>JAHDGV010000020.1:0-4400 GCA_020631655.1 Chloroflexota bacterium
ACCCGTCGGCGGTTATCCCGATGATCAAAAAAGAAACCTGTTTTGTGACCGTGGATCACATCGGCCGCAAAGTTTAGGCCATTCTCGGTAAACGGGATGGGGCCACTCGGCAACTCCCCTTTGAGCATCATCCCATCAGTTAGCCCCCACGTTTCACCCGCTTGCACATTGCGCGATAGCCGCAACACCCAACGCTCCGCCGGCATGACTGTTTCTAATCCTGCCAAAATTGACCGCAGGTGGGGAAACCACGCGGCGGTGTAAATTTTAATCACCAGCGTTTGATCATATTTGTCTACGATCAATCCGGGCAAAAAATCCCCTTCCCCATAGACCAGCCGGTACCCGTTGGTGCCGGTTTCTGCCAGATGGGCTCGCTTGTCGGCCGCCGCCTGCAGTTTGTCTAAAAACCACCCATCATTAATTTTTGTGGGCTTGCCACTGGCTAACATTTTTACCCGGATAGGACTGTCCGGGTCATAAAGGCCTACAGACAAGAATTTTCGTTTTTGGTCAAATACAACCGCAATATCCCCACTGTTTGGCTCAAAGCTTTCTTCTGTAATCCCCCCGTCAAACAGCCACGGATGACCCTGCCGCAGTTTACGTTCTGCACGTTTATTGACCCGAATCGCTACATTCTTCGGTGAAATAGTCGGAATGCCGTTTAAATAGTCCATTCTTAAAGGTTTTTCTGAATGATCGGTATGCCTTTGGCTGAAATTCTCTCTTACACTTCACCATTGAAGTCAAGATTTAGCCTTTTTCTCTATCACGGCCGAACCAATCGTAAATCCTATCTCGCAATTATGGCACACCCAATTGCCGTTTCGTAAAATTCTCTCAATGTCAACCATCACCGTATCTGTTCCCGCAACCACCGCAAACCTCGGCCCCGGCTTTGACTGCTTGGGCATGGCGCTCAACCTGCGTAATGAGTTCAAATTTACCCCTCAATCAGAATCAGAGGGGTTGACCATTGAAGTACATGGTGAAGGTGTTGACTCAATTCCGGCCGATGCAAACAACTTAATCGTGCAAGCGATGCAGTTCTTGTGCGACTATCTTGAAAAGCCGTTTCCAGCTTGCCACATCGAGCAAATTAATCACGTTCCGGCCGCCAGTGGCTTGGGCAGTAGCTCAACCGCGACCGTGGCCGGTTTGCTAGGGGCCAACGCCCTTTTGGGTAACCCTGTGGGCAACGACTGCATTTTAAAGCTGGCCAATCGGATGGAGGGGCACCCAGACAACATCGCCCCAGCCATTTTTGGCGGGATGGTTTTGGCCCCGATGGGAGACGATGGTGAGGTTTTAACGGTTGAACGCATCGCGATGCCGATCATGAAAATGGCTCTGGTTTTGCCCGATTTCGAGTTGCTCACATCAGAAGCACGGGCCGCTTTGCCCACCACAATCAACCGCTCAGACGCTATTTTTAACATGGCACGGGTACCGCTGGTCTTGCGGGCGTTAGAAAACCTAAACTACAAACTGCTCAGCATCGCCATGCAGGATCGCATCCATCAACCTTACCGTATGGCACTAGTGCCGGGCATGAGCGATGCATTCGATGCGGCACTTGGGGCGGGTGCCGCGGCCGTGGCGATCAGTGGTGCAGGCCCATCAACCATCGCTTTTGCTCCTGATAATCACGCCGCAATCGGGCAAGCTATGCTAGACGCCTATGCACAAGCCGGACTCACCGGCCGACTTTGGATTTTGGAGACTGACAATTTAGGTAGCACAGTTTCCTAATTATCTTCAATCCCCTGAATTTTCGTTTAATTAACATCAACCGCCTGCACCATATACCGCTTCGTAATAAAGTTGTCTTAAGATAACCTCGGCATTTAGCCAAATTGAGTTTTTACTTAATAAGATTGAGCGGCAGTTTTGCTCCTATATAATCTAGATGGGCTAGAGACAGTCAACCTTGTTGGTTCTATACTGTCCTAATCACACCTTCCCCCTTCCCAAAACAAACGTATGATGAACTATCGCAAAATCAACTTTAATACCGCTTGGATACCAGTCACCTTCATCGTGTTGTTGTTTGGACTTTCAGCTTGCAGTGCTCCTGTCACAAATTCAACCACGCCAACTACCCTCGCACTTTCTACACGGACTAAACCTGTTGCACAAGAGTCTGAGACAACCGTAGGGGAAACATCACCGGCCAAGCTAGCGGAACCCACAGCTACAATGACAACCGCCCCAACAGAAACGGCCGAGCCAACTTCAACCTCAACCGCGACTGCAACGGCCGAACCAACCGGCACACCAACGCAAGTGCCAGAACAAGCCAATGCGGCCGATCAACTGATCTCGCCTGAAAACGCGCCCGTGATTGAAGTTGGAAATCAAAGTGGTGTCATCGGTTATTCGATCGGCCTTTTTGGTCAGAATTTCGGATCTACGGCTGGCACAGTCACGATTTTAGGGGCATCGGCCCAAGTAGAAACATGGACCAACAGCTTTGTTCAAGTAAAAGTTCCCAGCGTGGCTGATGGTGAGGGAGACCTTGTTTTAACGACTGCTGGATCACAATCTGTCAGCCATCCGTTTACGACCTACACCATCAATCCCGTATTTAGAGAAATACCTGATTCGTTTACCAATATCGCCTTCGGCCGTGAATCGAGATTAATCGGATTAGAAGACGAATTTTGTTTCTCCCAACCCAGCAATCAGTCTCTAGAAGCCCGCTTCTTTTTAACCGATTTTACCTGCGGTTTTCAAGGGGTGAACAACACCGGTAGTGCCACATTTTCGGCCGATAGCAGCATGGGCAAAGTCGCCGTCATTGCGATTGACTTGGGTCAAGACATTGCTGGGGATCTTTGGATACAAACCTTCAGCGACAGCAGTTGGTATCCGGTTGATTCACCGTTTACCAGCGTGATGGCCAACTACGACATCCAAGTGTCGCCTGATTCCACCAACGGGACAGACGGCACGTGGGTAAACATCCAATCGATTGAAAACAACAACCGTGTGTCACGTCTGCACCGGGTAACGGTGCCAAGTGCAGGGCATCGTTGGATGCGAATTCACATTAGAGACGGTGCATTTGACACGACCAGCACACCGGGCAAAGATTTTAAAGTGCGCGAGATTCGAGTCTACAAACCAAATGGAACAGCCAATAAGCCAGACTCGTTTGCACTGTACGGGGACTCGCTAACGGCCGGGGCCTTTGATGCGATCAATCAATCAGGCTTGGCCAGCCACATTCAAGCATTTCGTGGCAACAACAACGATATGATCATGGTGACGATGGGACTCTCTGGGCAAAATGGCACCGGGTTAACCAACAACAGCGGTAGCGTAAACGATATTTATGATGCACTGGCTCTGGATAACATGGAATCCAACGTTCGGTACTGGGGCATCTCGATTGGCACCAACGACGCTGGTGACGGCGCGGCCGGGCTTCAAGAGAGCTTTACCAATGTGTCGCAGTATGACGAGCGGCTAGAAGCAATCGTGGCAGACCTCATCTCCAAAGGGCGTGTGCCGATTGTGGCCCGAATTCCAGACACGGTGGAGTCGCGCGGTGGCTTTGGTGACTTGGAAGCCAAACGCAAAGTTTTAGCCGATATCGACCGAATTGCGGCCGAGTACAAATTGATTCCTGGACCCGATTTTTACACCCTGTTCCGCTACAACATCGAAACGGCCGGAGGCTCTTGGTTGGGAGATGATGGAACCCATCATACACCGGCTGGTGAAGCCGTTTTGATCGACTATTGGGCCGATGCATTTGTGCGCGGAACAACCGGGGGGCAAGCGATTGCCCCCACACCGGTGCCTACGAGAGAGCCTATACCAACCATCGATCCTGCAACCGCCTTATTTACCTACTTCCCCATCAGCCTAAATTAACCACCTGCGTGGCACAGCCTATCTGGTTTGTATAAACTTGGAGCCGATCAGTTTTTATGCAGAGTAATGAGTAGTTTGTGAATTATATATTGTGAGTTTTTGGTTACTGCGATCCCAGCTTCGACAAGCTCAGCTTACCCTAAAATGGTGTAGACTGAGCTTGTCGAAGTCGAGATCGCAAATGCTGGAAAACTTCTGGGACAATGCGATGAGGCAACCTTGACCAAAAAAATCCTATTTCTATACACCGGTGGCACCATCGGCATGAAGCCATCCGCATCAAGTGATGGAGCTTTGGCCCCGGCGGCCGGGTATCTGCCCCAAATGCTACAAGAGATGCCAGAGCTACAGTCGGCCAATGTCTCGTTTGATCTGATCGAGTACGATCCGCTCCTAGACAGCTCGGACATGACCCCGGCTTCGTGGGTCCAAATTGCAACCGATATCGAAAGAAACTATGCCGCCTATGACGGTTTTGTCGTGCTACACGGCACTGATACCTTGGCATACACCAG
>JAHDGV010000020.1:4500-14998 GCA_020631655.1 Chloroflexota bacterium
TCTACACCGCCCCCCAATGAATCAATCGCTGTGGTTCGCCTGTTTCCCGGCTTTAGCGAGCAAATTATCCTGTCGCTGTGTACCAATCCACAGCTAAAAGGGATTGTGCTTGAAGCCTATGGGAGCGGGAACGGCCCCAGCCGGGACAAGGAGTTTTTAGAGTCGATTCGCTCCGCCCGCAAGCAGGGCGTTGTTGTAGTGGTGGTCGCCCAGCCGTTGCAGGGGAAAGTTGATTTTGGCCAATATGCGGCCGGAAGTGTGTTGGGGCAAGCCGGAGCCATCAACGGCAAAGACCTGACCACAGAAGCAGCTTTGACCAAGCTGTATTACCTAATCTCACAGGGATTAGGTCCGGCCGAAATAGAAGAGGGGATGATGCGCCTCATCGCTGGAGAGATGCAGGGCTAGCCCCAAACAATTAATTGTTCCTTATTAATTAATCCCCATTTTCCCTAAACGGCCCACCATCCGTTATCATTTCTGAATGGCGTTTTTAACCCCGCTTCTGCTGTTGCTCGGCCTGTTGGCAATCCCCATCATCATCATGTACATGCTACGCCTGCGCCGCCAAGAGATGGTTGTTAGCTCAACCATGCTTTGGAATCAGCTAACGCGGGATCGGGAAGCCAACGCCCTGTGGCAAAAACTGCGCCGAAATCTGCTCATGTATTTGCAACTGCTGATTTTGGCCCTGCTGGTTATCGCCCTTGCCCGGCCGTTTTTGCGGCTCCCCAGCGTAGTAAATCGCAGTGTGGTTGTGTTGCTCGATGGCTCTCCATCGATGCAAGCGACAGACACGGCCGAACAATCCGCCTACGCCACCCGTTTTGATGCCGCCAAGGACGAAGTGAACCGTTTAATCCGAGCCTTGTCCGGCGGAAACCAGATGACGATTATTCAGGTAGGGGCCGTCCCGGAAGTTCTGGCCGCTGCCACCGGTGACAAAAACAAATTATTTGAGGTCGTTGAGCAGGCTCAGCCAGACTCAGCTCCGGCCGATTGGCCCGCCGCTTTTGCGCTTGCCTCCGGGGCCGCCCAAGGGTTCCGTGATGCGCGGGTCATCATTGTGTCAGATGGGGGTCTACCGGCCGACCTGCCCCCGTTGCCCCCTGATACAGCTTACGTGCCGGTTGGCATTTCGTCTGAGAACTTATCTGTTTCCGCCCTAGCCACCCGTCGGGGTGAAGAATCGGTGGAGCTGTTTGCGGCCGTCACCAATCACGGCCGAGTCCCACAAAACGCGATTTTAAGTTTGGGCATAGACGGCCAGCTCTTTGACGCCCGTGATCTGTTTGTACCGGCCGGAGAAACGGTTGACCTGACATGGCAATTGGGTGACGATCTTTCAATCGTTGAAGCGGTGATCTCCAGCGCAGAGTTTGACCATTTGGCCGTAGACAATCGGGCCTTTGCCGTGCACGAAGGTGGCGTCACCAGCCAAGCCCTGCTGGTAACAGACGGCAATATTTTTATCGAGCAGATTTTCTCGGTGCTTCCCGGCCTTGAATCGTTCAAAACCCCAGCAGACACCGATCTAACAGACTCAATCGCATCTAATCAATTTGACATGTATGTGTTGGATGGGGCTGACTTGCCAGATCCACTGCCTGCGGCCGACCTGCTCATTATCGATCCACCGTTTGAAAATGACCCCAATGCACTGATTCGTACCTCTGGCCTGGTGACCGGCACGCAAAACACGGCCGCCATTCGCTTGGTAGACAGCCCTCTTTTAGAATTTGTTGACTGGTCCGGGGTAAGTATTCGGGAAATGAAGGCGATTGACGCTCCGTGGGCCACGACGCTGGTTGAGGCAGCCGGTGGCCCGTTGATTATGACGGGTGAGCAAAACGGTCAGCGGATTGCGATCATTTCGTTTGCATTGCAGGACTCTGATTTGCCGTTGCAAATCACTTTCCCGATCCTGATGTCAAATTTGACCGACTGGCTCAACCCCGGCCGGGCGTTTCGAGTGCCTGATGGGCTTCAACCGGGGGATGTGGTCCCGCTAGTGCCGGGTGCAACGTCGAGTGGCATTGTGGTCCAAAAGCCGGATCAAACATCATGGACGGCCAATGCCAGCGAAGGGGAGATTCTGTTTACAGAAACTGATCAACCGGGACTGTATGTGGTTGGTTTAGTTGAAGGGAATGATGTGCAGACAGCCGGGGCTTTTGCCGTTAACCTGTTTGCCCCGCAAGAATCAGCCATCGCTCCGGCCGAGGGGCTGACGCTGGGCGCACTTGAGATTGAAGCTGGGAGTGGGGATGATATCGGCCGGTATGAATTTTGGATTTGGCTGGCCGCGGCCGCGTTCTTGGTCCTATTAATTGAGTGGTGGATTTTCCACCAAGGCACCCGCTGGCCCGACTGGCGCAAAATCAATGTAGAGCCTCTGCTAAATCGCCTCCGAAACTAAAAGAAAGACGCCCGGCCGAAGCCGAGCGCCTTTACTGGAGGGATATTCACTTTTAAAAAAAGTTTGGTAGCACAATTAAAATCGTAAAGAAAATGAGGTAGCCAATGGGTGAAATCCCTTTATCCAAATTGCTTGCATTGTTCATCGCTTTATCTCCGTATCACCTTTAGAAAATCACCAATTGTGTGATAAAAAAGCCTGCTACAAACAGGGTAACCAATGTGCTCATTAGTTTGATTGGTGCACCTTTCGCGGCCGGTGCTGCACTTTCTGAACCGAGGTTTGATGAATAAGTTGCCTCATACTCTTTGTGTAGCATTTGTCCGATTTGATAGTTGTTGTCTGAATATCCCATGATTTTGTCTCCTGATATGTTTGTTTAAATTTGTCTCGTTTGTTTTGTTTGTTCCAGCTCCATCAGCTGAATTAACCCCAGTATATTTGCCAATAGTTTCCATTTCGTTTCAAGAAAACCGGCATCATTTTTCGCCAGATTTCCAATGACTTTCCCTCCCGACAAATCAGACCTAATCGCATCTTTAAACCACCTGTTTCCGATACAGGCCAAACAAGTTGAGCTGTTACCGATTGGGGCAGACGCAAACTCCACGGTGTACAAAGTAGAAGCTCAGAATAGAGAGCTGTTATTTTTGAAATTGCGGCGAGGGGTATTTAACCGGCCGTCAGTGACTGTGCCCGCTTATTTGTCAGAGCTGGGAGTGGCTCAACTCATCCCACCGGTAAAAACAAAAACCGGCCAGCTTTGGGCCGATGGGGCAACCTACAAAATGCTTCTATCAGTTTATGTGGACGGAAAAAATGGGTACGAAACTGATCTCGCTCCATCTCACTGGGCTGAGTTCGGCAGGGCGCTCAAAAAAATCCACGATGCAAAATTGCCTATTGAATTGCTAGAAAATGTAAAGCGGGAGAGCTATTCGGCCGAGGGGCGGGACGCAGTCCTGAGCTTTTTAGATCTGGCCCAAAACCGATCTTTTGAGGATCCGATTAGCCAAGAAGTGGCCGCGGTGTTCATCGACAAACGAGCCGAGATTGAAAAACTCGTCCGCCGAGCAAGTGAATTGGCTACAAAGCTACAGTCTCAAGAGCTAGAGCGTGTGGCTTGTCATGCGGATTTACACGCAGGCAATTTGTTGATCGCAGAAAAGGATCAGGCACTTTATTTGATAGATTGGGATGAAATAATTTTGGCTCCAAAGGAACGGGACTTGATGTTTATAGGAGGCAGTTTATTGGCTTCAGACATCGGTTGGCAGGCAGAAGAACAGGCTTTTTACGGGGCTTATGGGGATGCTGAGATTGATGCGGCCGCGCTGGCCTATTACCGCTACGAGCGCATCATCCAAGATATTTTTGCCTATGGCAAAGAGCTACTGCTCTCGGCCGAAGGTACCCCAGAAGAACGCAGGCAATCTTTGATGTACTTAAAATCAAACTTTGAGCCACAGTCAACCATTGCGGCTGCTGACCGTGCTTGGGGGGCAATTTAGCTGATTTTTAGATTCGTTCCCGGCCGGTAATCGTGGCATCCCACATTGGCACGCGCAAAAAGCGGGCAAGTTCTTGCGAGTCTTCGTACAGCGCCGCGCGATTCATATGGCCGATCAAATTAATCCGGCGGCCGTTTTTCAGCACCAAGTTGACCTCGTAGTTAAAGTCATATCGGAGCGAGCCTTGAATCAACTGAACCGCATGAATATCTTGAAGATGGCAACCGTCACCCGTTAGCTTCCCATCTTCAAAAGCAGTATCCACATCCCCTAACCAGAAGTAGCCCTTGTCCTTGTCAAATTGCCGTGGAACTAGGTCGTTACGGATCATAGCAGCCCCGGCCGTGAAACAGGCCAACGCCAAAAAAGCTAAAATATTAAACGGCAACGAGCCAATGGGTGCCCCAATTGTCAACATTCCGGCAACGAGGGCGATCGTGACCAGCATAAAAAGCGTTGGCCCCACCAAAGCAAGAAGAGTCATTTCAAACTCAACCCGATTTTCAGATACGGTGCGCAAGCGCATATTGCGCATCTTGACCCCGTTATTCGATTGCGGCCGCCAACTTGTCTTTAGTGCGATAGGGTCGTTAAATTTCTTAGGGTCCAAAAAGGAAAAATTTGGACGGGTAAAAAGGGTGTTTTGCATAATACCTCCCGAAGAGCAATCTTCAGCTTGGTCATTATGCGTGAAAATTAGCGTTATTTGAAGGTCTTTAGCAAAGATTGAGCATCGAAAGCATAAGACATTTGGTTGATGTTATAATTTTGGGTATTGGTGTAGGAATAAGCCCAAACGACGTTTTTTAGGAGGTAGGAAGGATGGCTGAGGAAAAAACGACAGAAATTGAGACTGAGGTAGCCGGGAAAGAAAAAGCGGCCGATGATGCACTCGTTGTAAAAAGCGGCTGGGGGCGCCAGTTACTAGACACAATCATTGCCCCGGACAGATCATTTGAAGTGATTAGGGACCATAAATCATGGGTTTGGGTGTTAACCGCCCTACTGGTCATCTTGGCCGTCTCATTCCCGCAGATCATCATCATCCAGCGCACCATAGCCCAATTCCAAGCCAGCGGTCCAGACCTACCCCCGGGTATCGATTTTACGGAAGAGGAAATCGCCCAGATGCAGGCGGCCACACCCACTTTTACCTTTTGGATCGGCCTAGTTGGAGTCATTTTTGTTATCCTGATCATTTGGGTTATTTGGGCCGGAATCATTTTGCTACTGGTTAGCATGTTTGGTGGCCGAACAGAATTCGGCCGACTGTGGCGCTTGGCCGTATGGGCATCTGTACCGCTCGCCATTCAAGGCATTCTCAGCGGAATTTACTTGATGGTTGCCGGTGGTATTCAACCGCTCCTCACCTCTGTGGCCGCTTTTGTCGATAACCCAATGGAGTCTTTTTCAGGGGGATTTGGGGCCGCATCCCCACAGGATTTTACTGCATTTACCCCACCATCTGGTGGCGAGCTGGCCCTGTTTGCCTTGGCCGGTTCTCTTGATATTTTCTCAATCTGGCGTTTGCTCCTTCTGATTTTAGGTGTGATGATTATCGCCAAGCTCAACTGGAAAAAGTCAGCCGCTATCATTTTGATCCCTTGGGCCTTGGGTATCGCCATCTCTGTTGGCTCAACCGCCCTTATCTCATCATTCACCTTTTAATGTCTGATCCACTTATCCAAGTCAACAACTTATCGCGCCATTATCAGATGGGAACCGAAACGGTAAAGGCGCTCGATGGTGTCAGCCTAGAGATCAATCAGGGTGAGTTTGTGGCGATTGTGGGGCCATCCGGCTCGGGTAAGTCAACCCTGATGTACTTAATTGGGGGGATGGATCGGCCGACCGGCGGCCAGATCACGGTGGGGCCGGACGAAATCACCGCCATGGATGACAACGATCTAGCCAAATTTCGCCAGCGAACCGTTGGATTTGTTTTCCAAAGTTTTAATCTGATCACCTCGATGACGGCCAGCAAAAATGTTGAGTTCCCCATGGTGTTTGCCGGTTCAAAACCGGCCGACCGGCGTCAACGGGCCGTTGATTTGCTTAGTTCGGTTGGGCTGGGTGACCGTGTCGATCACAAACCAACCGAGCTATCTGGTGGTCAGCAACAGCGGGTGGCTATCGCTCGGGCCTTGGTCAACAAGCCTAAAATTATTTTGGCCGATGAGCCTACAGGCAACCTAGACAGCAAATCGGGGCTAGAAGTGATCGAGATTTTGAAAGAGCTAAATGCGAACGGAAGCACGATTGTGATGGTGACCCATGATCAATCGTTGCTTTCATTGGTGACCCGATTTATCCGCATTATGGATGGCCAAATCATAAATGATATGGATGGCCAAATCATAAACGAGCCTGTAACTGAACCTGAATAGGAAGAATTTTGACCCAGCTTACACCTCCCGGCCCGGCCGGAAATTTTTACCAACAACTGCAAGAACTACGAGCTGACTTTTTAGCCTATCTGATGAATGCGGCTGAGGCCCACGGGGATTTGGTCCGCTTAAATCCGGGGCCGGGCACCTACCTCTATCTGGTCAATCATCCTGATTTGGTGCGGCAGATATTGGTCACCCACGCCAATCAGTATCACAAATCAGCCATGACTCAGAAAATGGTCGGCCGGTTTTTGGGAAACGGACTCATCGTCAACGAGGAAGAATCCCACAAAAAACAGCGCAAGCTGGCCCAGCCCGCGTTTCATAAACAGCGGGTTGATGCATATGCCCAGTCAATGGTTGACCTGACGGAACAAGAGATGCAGACGTGGCACCCAGATAAGCCGTTTGATTTTGAAGCCCGCATGAACGCGCTAACGATGAAAATTGTAGCCCGCACCCTGTTTGGCACAGGCGTTGTAGGTGGTACCCGCAAAGTTGGGGAGATTATGGAGGTGTTCGCCGACGCGATCAGCGGACAGTTCAGGGCATTGCCTCTGCCCCAATGGCTTCCCATTCCCCGCCACCAGCGACAGCGAGCGGCCGTTGCCCAAATGGATACGCTAATCGACCAGATGGTGGCTGACTGGCATACAAAAGGCCAGGATAATGGGGATTTAATGTCAATGCTTTTGCTGGCCCGCGACGAAGAAACGGGTGAAGGGATGACGCGCAAACAGCTACGGGACGAGCTCGTTTCAATCTATTTTGCAGGGCACGAAACAGTAGCGAAGTTGCTCAGCTGGGTTGTATTTTTGCTCACTCAGCATACGGCTGTTGCTGAAAAGGTCCGCGCGGAGCTGGCGCAAGTTTTAGACGGCCGACCACCCACCCCGACCGATTTGCCACAATTAACCAAGCTGGACCAAGTGGTTAAAGAGACGTTGCGCCTGTATCCATCTGCATGGGTGTTTGACCGCTCGCCTGTGGTGGATGTGGAGTTGGCTGGCTATCATGTTCCGGCCGGGGCCACAATTTATGTCAGCCCCTATGTGTCTCACCGAGACAAACGATTTTACGACCGGCCGAACGAGTTCGTGCCAGATCGATTTGCGGCCGGTTGGGAACAAGCGCTACCCAAATACGCCTATTATCCGTTTGGGGGCGGCCCCAGAATCTGCATTGGCCAGTCGTTTGCCGAGATGGAAGCCAAACTTATTTTGGCGACAATTTTGTCAAAAACGGAATTCAAATTGGCCACGACAGACCCCATCCTGCCAGAGCCAGGAGCTACTTTACGCCCTAAAAACGGCTTGCCCCTAAACATGGTGCGGGGCTGAGAAAGACTCAGCCCCACACAGTCCATACACAACAACAAAAGGTTAATTAGGCTAACACTGGTTGACTAATTTTGCTTAGGCTACGTTCTAGTGCCTGCTCCACATCCCGCACAATGTCATCTGGGTGTTCTAATCCCACCGAAATACGGACCATGCCGTTGGTGATCCCGACGGCCAAACGCCCTTCTTCGCCTACAGATGCGTGGGTTGTACTGGCCGGATGGGTTGCGATTGTCCGTGTGTCTCCCAAATTGGCGGACAGGGAAAGCATTTCGAGAGAGTCTAAAAAGGCTCGACCTTGTTCGAGGCCGCCCGCCAGTTCAAACGTCACCAATCCCCCGCCCCTTTTCATTTGCCGTTTGGCCAATTCGTATTGAGGATGGCTTGGGTGGTGGGGATATTTCACAAAGTTAACCGAATCATGATCAGCCAGATACTGCGCCAGCCGCTCTGCATTGTCGCAGTGGCGCTCTACGCGCAAACACAGTGTTTCGAGACTCTTGCTAAACATCCATGCGTTAAACGGCGACATTGCCGGCCCCGAATGCCGAGCAAAGAAGCGAATGTCGTCGATATATTTTTGATCCCCAACTAAGATTCCACCAATGCCTCGCCCCTGACCGTCGATAAATTTGGTTGTTGAATGCATGACCAAATGCGCCCCAAACGCAAGCGGGTTTTGCAGTACAGGGGTCGCAAACACGTTGTCTACCAACAGGATAATGCCCCGTTCGTTGCAAAAGTTGCCCAGCCATTCAAGATCGATCAAGTCCAAAGCTGGATTGGATGGGGTTTCGACCACACACATTTTGGTATTGGGCTGAACGAGCGAGGCCCATTCCTCCGGCCGGTGAATGTCTGCGTAGGTGTGGCTAATGCCCCACTTGGGCAAGATCTGAGTCAGGATTTGATGGGTCGAGCCAAACACCGACCGGCAGGCCAGCACATGATCCCCCTGCCCAAGCAAACCGGCCAGCGCCGTAAACACGGCCGACATCCCCGATGCCACAGGAACACCATCTTCTGCCCCTTCCAGCTCGCACATCTTTGCCACAAACTCATCCACATTGGGATTATCGTAGCGGGTGTAGATAAATCCATCCTCTTCTTTGGCAAACATCGCCCGAGCTTGCTCCGCATTCTCAAACGTAAAGCTCGATGTCATGTAGAGCGAAGTAGAGTGCTCACGGTGACCTGAGGTGGGTGTCTGGGTCCGTATCAATTTTGTTTCGATTTGGTGCTGATTGGTCATAATTCAAAAAAACGGAGATTCCAACTTTAGGAATCTCCAAAGGGCTTAGCATGAAATAGCGGGGAATCAAATTTTTGATGCAGTGCAGTTTCTTGAAACCAAATGGTTTAGTTACTGCATTTTTACATTTCGATTCTACAGATCAGTTGTGAATGTCTAATCATTCACATTGTAACGCTTTGCCATTGAATGCTACAGAATATTCGTTTCAAAATCGCCCCATTTGACCTTTGATCATTCATGCTTTCAGCAAAACGGCCGAATCTTTGTTGACTGAGCTCTTTTTTGATTGTATGGTTGAAATATGGAATATGATGACATCGACCTCAAAATTCTCGACGAAATCCAAAAAGATAGCCGGTTGAGCAATGCTGAATTGGCTCGTCGTTTGAATTTATCTCCCCCCGCAACCCATGCCCGCATGCGCAAACTCGAAGAGGCCGGAGTAATCACCCAATACGTCACCTTACTTGACCGTGACAAACTGGGATTTGATCTGCTTTGTTTTATCCATATCCGAATGCACGTGCATGAGCTGAACTCACTTGAATCGTTTCAGCGGCACGTGATGGGGCTTGACCAGGTGCTAGAATGCCATCATTTGACCGGGCAGTATGACTATGTGCTCAAGGTCGCCTTACGCAATCGGCAAGAGCTACAAGACTTTGTACGTGTCAGTCTTGTCCCCTTACGCGGTGTGGCTCAAATTACCACCAGCGTCCTTCTCGAAGAGGTAAAATCGACCCCCATTCTGCCTCTCGGGGTTGTCGAAACCACCTCTTAAATCTACACAGCTTTCCAGCCTAACAAACCGGCTTATTTGTACCTCTCGGAGGGGTATTTACCATGCAAGTTTCTATCGAATTAGTCCCACGTAGCGAAGATTATTTAGTCGGCCAATTGGAGTCGATTCAAGACCGGCTCCCCAGCGTAAATACGATCAACATCCCTGATCTAACCCGCATGTCGATGCGCAGCTGGCAGGGATGCAAAATCGCCAAGCCGTGGTTCGATCTCGCTATCCCCCACATTCGGGCGGTTGATTTTCAAGTTGATGAACCGTTGCATCTGCTTGATGCGCTAGACTCGGCCGGGATTGATGAAATTTTGGTGGTAACTGGAGATCTACCCAAAGAAGGAGCGGCCGATGGGGTGTACAAAAGCAGTCTCCCGTTGATCAAGCGGATCAAACAAGAACGGCCAGACATGAAAGTGTATGGAGCACTAGACCCATATCGACAAAGCTTTATCGACGAAATCGCCTATAGTCGCACAAAAGTTGATCACGGTGCTGATGGCTTTTTTACTCAACCGTTTTTTGACCTGCGGCTGATGGCCATTTACGGCGAGCTACTAGGCGACGTGACTGTGTTTTGGGGAGTTTCGCCCGTGCTCACAGAGCGATCATACAAATACTGGGTGACCCGCAATCGTGCAATTTTCCCCGACCATTTCCGGCCCAACATGGAGTGGAACCGGGAGTTCGCACAAATTGCGCTCGAGTTTGCTGAAAAAAGAAACGACCACATCTACTTCATGCCGGTAAAAGTAGATGCGGCCGATTATTTACAGGGAATTGTTTAGCA
>JAHDGV010000020.1:15098-24293 GCA_020631655.1 Chloroflexota bacterium
ACTTCATGCCGGTAAAAGTAGATGCGGCCGATTATTTACAGGGAATTGTTTAGCAATATCAAGTAGAAAGTTTAGAACTGATCACTGGTCACTTTTTACTTTCTCGCTAGCCAAGCGCGTTCCAAACATCAATTTTCTTACGGACTCGAGCAATCACCTCGTTGGTAAACTCATCCGTTTTGGCGTGGCCGCCCAAGTCACCCGTTTTCACCCCGTCATACACCGCTTCCAAACAGGATTCGTTGATCGCCCGGCCGGCCATTTTTGCTTCTGGCTCTTTCATGTAGCCGAGCAGAGAGCCGCTAGCCATAAACATCGCCATCGGATTGGCCACGTTTAGCCCTTCCAACGTGGGGGCTGTGCCATGTGGTGCTTCAGCCATCATCGCATCGATTTCAAGATCGTCATCCATCGAGATCACCATCGACTCTGCACCTGCAATCGAGCCAAACACCTGCAACACCAAGTCTGATAACAAGTCACCGTCACGGTTTAAGGTTGGGATTGTCATCGCATCCCCTGCGTAGCGCACAAGCAGAGCAAATGTTGCGTCGATCAGCTGTGGTTCATACTTCACATCAGGATACCGTTCGGCCGCCGCGTCCATCTCTTCTTTTAACAACGCTTCATAGGTGGCGCTGACGGTGTATTTGGGGCCTCCAAACACCTTTGAACCGTTTTTGCGCGCATGTTGAAAGGCAAATTCAGATACCGCTTTACACACCCGTTGGCTAATTTTTTCAGTTTTATAGGCGATGATATTGCCGTCTTCATCTTCTTCACGCCATTCTTTGGCACCATACGCACCGTCAACCGCCATACGCACCACGCTAACCGGCGCGTGAAAACCACCCACAGGGCGCACGCCGGGAATACGGCGGCCGGTGCGCAGGATAATCTCAGCGCTCATCGCATCGCGTAACAACGCATTGGGGCTACCCACGTCATCAGGATCTTCTGGGGTGATGGTGGCCGCTTTCAGGCCGATTTTGTGGTTGCGTATCGCCTCGGCCGCTTCATAAACAACTTTGTTGTTTGTTTTCCGCCGATTATCAAGACTCAAATCAAAATGATCAAAGTCAAACTCATACTGAATCACATCCGGTTGTAACAAGCGCAATGTTTCATCTAATAGCTCCTGCCCCGTTTGATCCCCTTCTAAAATCGCAATTTTTCTCGACATGAATTTCTCCGTGAAATGCGGGGCTTATAAATCTGCTTTGTCGTGTAAAACAAGACCCGCGTTTGGTTTATAGCTGTGGAACGGTAATGGTGAGTCAAATTATACCAGCTTGCTTAAGCAAAGTTTGTTTTAGACCTAGCCCATTTCGGCCGTCAGAAACCAATACGTTAAAACGGGCCAAATCGATCCTAATTCAAAGCCTGAGCAAAGTCAGCAAGCAGATCATCGATGTGCTCTAATCCAACCGAAACCCGCAACAGATCCATCGGGGTTTGGGTTGTTTCACCTTCTACTGGAGCACGATGCTCGATCAAGCTTTCTACACCACCCAAACTTGTTGCCCGAGCAAAAATCTTGGTTGCTCCGGCCACTTTGTCAGCCATTTCACCGCCCCCGTTTACCCGCACAGACAGCATCCCACCAAAATCTTTCATTTGCCGCTTGGCAATATCATGTCCCGGGTGGCTTTCTAGCCCGGGATAATAAACCGTATGTACGGCCGGATGGTCGGCTAAAAAGCGCGCCAGTTGCATCGCATTGGCGCAATGCCCCCGCATCCGAAACGGCAAGGTGCGGATACCGCGAAGCAACAGCCAGCAGTCAAAACCGCTCGGCACGCCGCCCCCAATCGCTTGGTTAAAACGCATCAGCTCATAAAACGAGTCTTCTTCGCGGGTAATAATTACCCCGCCGGTTAGGTCACTGTGCCCGCCCAAATATTTGGTCGTTGAATGCACCACAACATCAGCGCCCAACTCAAGCGCAGGCTGAAGCATCGGGGTCGCCCAAGTTCCATCTACTCCTAAAATTGCGCCTGATTCATGTGCAATGTCCGCAATGGCCGAAATATCTGTGATTTTTAGCATCGGGTTAGATGGGGTTTCGGCCCACAGCAAGCGAGTATTGGGTTTGATGGCCGCTTTTACTGCATCTAAATCAGTCATATCAACCATCGAGTACTCAAGCCCCCAGCGCACCAGCTGAATGGTCACCAGCTCACGTACACCAAAGTAGGTGTCATCGGCCAAGATTACATGATCCCCTTTTGATAACGCTTGAAACACACCAGCCACGGCCGCCATTCCCGATGCAAATGTAATCGCACCAGCGCCACCTTCAAGCATTGCAAGGCATTCTTCTAGCGCACGACGATTCGGATTATCACTACGTGAGTAGACAAAATCCCCATCATTCCCACGAATATAGGTGGACGATAAATGGATAGGAGGCATCACCGCCCCTGTGGCTGAATCTGGGTTTCGGCCAGCTTGAATGGCAATCGTTTCAATGTTTTTCATAAGTTTCTCCTGCTTTCTGTACGGTATCTGGCTCATATTCTAAACAAAACAGGGCCGGTTGGCAGATACCCTTTATATCTGAATAACTTATGTAACGTATTCTCTTGAAAAAGACCTCAGAGGTTTCCGCTTTTAAGCTATTTTTTCTCAAGAAATCAAACCTCCGAGGTCTATTAGTCGTAAGTTAAGTGAATAAAATGATCGCCAAATGAGTAGAAAAGTTACGGTTTGAGATGGTGAGAAATTTTTCTAACTGTACTATTGGCGATAAATGTGATCAGTTTGGTTAAAACAAGGTGTTCAGGAGGCTCTGGTGACGGCAAACACAATTGATGATGTAATTGATGAGCTGGGGAAAATTATCGATTGGGCCAAAGAAAATGACAGTCGGTTGGGATATTTTCCAGCCCTGTATCGTATGGTCACCATTCGTATCAAAGAAGGAATTGCGGCCGGTGAATTTGAAAATGGCCCCCGCATGGAAAAATTAGACGTTGTATTCGCCAATCGATACCTTAGTGCATTCCACGCTTGGCAGGCCGATCAGCCTTTTACCGAGTCGTGGAAAGTCACGTTTGACGCTGCTGAAAAGTGGCGTTACATCGTGCTACAACATCTCTTTGTTGGGATGAACGCCCACATCAATTTAGATTTAGCCATCGCCGCGGCTAAAGTCGCTCCCGGAGACGGGATCTTTGATCTTGAGCCAGACTTCAAAAAGATTACCAATATCCTAAATGATTTAACCGAATCGGTGCAGAACGATTTAGCTGAAGTGTGGCCCCTTCTGAGAATTTTAAAGATGTTTAGCGGCCGCATTGAAGATTGGCTGGCCGGGATGGGAATGACCATTGCCCGGGATATCGCGTGGGGCAACGCGGTTAACCTCTCAAAACTTAATCGGGCTGAATTGGCCAAACAAATCGGCCAGCTTGACAGAGACGTAGCCGCTTTAGGAAAGCTAATTTTATCCCCGTCTTGGTTGGGCAACATTGTGGTCCGCTTTATCCGATTGGGTGAGTGGAAGTCGGTTGACGAAGTAATCGATATTTTTTCTGATTAACAAATGCTGATTCTAGTCAGATAAACCCTTTTTCACAGCGTATCTTTAATAATTGTTCAATATCAAAAAGTGTTTTGAGTTTTAGCTGTCTGGTACTTTCGAGTCATTTTTTTATGATGCAAGCGATCCCGTAAGCTATAAACTTTATACATGCAGTTTAGGTGGTTATTGTGATTAGTCTCCCAACATACTTCATCCATATCTCTGATACACATATTGGCCCAACTAAAGACTATCGGCGGCACGGCTTTGCATCCTACCCTTGCGCGCAAAAAATGGTTGATATCATCAACGCATTTCCCCATCGGCCGGATTTTGTTATCCACACGGGGGATGTTGTCACGAATCCGCATGATGATTCATACAAGCTGGCGGCAGAGCTGTTTGATCAGCTAGACGTCCCCATCTATTTTGCAACCGGAAATCACGATACCGCCAAAGACATTCGAAAATTTTTGAAGATGGGGCCAAAAACTGACCTGATGGATGATGAGTTGGTTTATCGGTTTGACGTAAACGGGGAGCGCTTTTTGGTCATAGACGGCCGGGCCGATGATACCCTTGATCCACACGGGAATATTTCAGAGCCACAGCTAGAGATTTTGCGCCGCGAATGCTCGGCCGAGGGACCGCCGCTCACTATTTTTCTCCACTACCCGCTCTGGCCCATCAACTCCACTTGGTTTGATTCACACATGATGGTGATCAATGCGGCCGAACTGCACGACGTTTTCTTGCAGGCTCGTAACCGTCTACGCGGGGTGTTTCATGGGCACATTCATATGCCGCTCCAAATGGTAAAAGATGGCATCTCGTACACCTGTGCTCCCAGCACCTTTGCCCAGTTTGCCGCTTGGCCCGGTGCCACCCAACCAGCCTTTGTACCCGACGCACCGGGATATGCATTTGTGCAGTTGGTTGGGGATCAAACCATCGTGCGGCAACATACTTTTGAGCGCGAGGAATTCAGCGACGAAGATACGGCCGAGCGCACACTGCCGCAGGCGGTTGGATTCAGAGAGCCGATACGGAAAGTAGTTCCTGATCCCACAAAGACAGAGTAACAGCTAAAACAAAAATTTGTGTAACAAAAAAGCGCTTGAACAAGGATTTTGCTCAAGCGCTTTTTTTATTTTTTAAAGTTTATGGGTTAAGCAACAATTTTTCGAACCCGGTTTAAGAGCGCGGCCTCAGCCTCGCTTACTTGGGTTCCACCCATCCCTAAAAATCCGCCTTCTTTGGCCGCCTCTGCCACAGCTTGGCCGGTTTCAATGACCCACTCTTTGTATTCAGCAACGTCTTGATCTGATGCAACTGGAGCCAGTAAAGACAATGCTTCGCTCAAACTTGTAATCGCATATTCTGCCATATCTTCTGGGCTTTGAATGCCTTGATCTTTTAATTGAGCCATCAGCTTGTCCCGCTTCGCCATCATATTTTCTTTGGCTTCGCTACGGTCCATATTGCTGTCTGGAACAATCGCTTGGATTAGGCTATTGCTAGGGTATTTTTCACCCCCGGCCGCCAGCGTTTGCCCGCTGGTCATAATCTCTTTCATGGTGCCCATAACGCCGCTACGGCCGGCAACGGCCATGGCCGAACCAACGAGGGATGGAGCTGAGCTAATGACAAACCATTGGTCTTCTGTGAAATTCTCTTGCATGATTTTCCTCCTATGCATTAAAGAATCGATTCAATGCCTAGAAACCCCACTTAATTTACGCAGGCTACTCGGCTTAAGTTTTAAGAATCAAAAGATTGATTTAATTGGTGTTGTTTTCTTCCCCATCGGTCGGAGCAGATTCTTCTTCCGGCAGGATTTCTTCAGGGTCAATTTCAGGTTCCACAAAGCGGGCGTCTTTAATTGATTGGGGGATTTCATCCTCAGACAAAATCGGATCACCTTCGTAGTTATCAACCCCATAATATGCCGCGATAATATCACGCGCCACTGGAGCCGCCCATTGAGACCCCTCACCGCCGTAGTACATGAACGACGAAACCACAATTTCAGGATTGTCATACGGTGCATAGGCCACGTACCAAGAGTGTGTCGGCAAAATCTCAGCATTCAGGATTTTCTCTTCCGTACACCACCCTTTTTGCTGAGACAAATTATCACAAAATTCAGACGTTCCTGTTTTCCCGGCCGAGACAAGTCCAAAGTCATCTAGCCAGTCAGACACCGGCTCGCCCTCTTCATCTCGGTAGAAGATAAACGCTGTGCCTGTACCATCAAGCGTGTTGACCAGCCTCATCCCCTCAGCCACAACTTCCACAAATTCTGGGGCAACGTCTAACACATCGATCACCTGCCCTACAAAGCCTACTTCCCCATCTTCAGACACAGGCACATTGGCGACTGCGGCCGGTACAGGGTTGAGATTTTCGTTGAGTACAAACACATTTCCTTCCGCATCGGTAAGGTGATGCACGATGCGCGGCCGGTATAAAAATCCACCGTTGGCAACCACGGCCGCCATCTGCCCAACCTGCATTGGAGTTGCGGTCACAAATCCCTGACCAATCGAAGCATTGTAATCGTCACCCGTTGACCACGGCTCACCAAAATTAACCTGTTTCCATTGGGTCGTCGGAACATTTCCAGGGGCCTCCAACGGTAGCTCGATCCCATTAATCCGGCCGAAGCCAAACTGACGAGCATAATCACCCAGCGTGTTGATCCCCAATCCGCGAATATTTTCTTCACGGAAGCCACCGGCAACTTTGTACATGTAAATGTCACATGATTCCGCCAAACCTGAAAAGGCATCCATTTCCCCGTGCCCACTAAACGTAGGAGCCAGACTAATCCAGCAGACAAAATCCTGCGCACGGCCGGGGTCGTTGGGAGCAAACTGATTGGCGATTGTGATGACGCCTGGTGCGGCCAGACGACGGTTGGGCGATACAATTCCTTCTTGCAGGGCGGCCGCAACCGTCACCACCTTAAAGGTTGATCCGGGGGGATATTGCCCAGCAATCGCATGATTCAAAAACGGCTCATACTCGTTTCGGAAAAGAGACAAATAATAATCAACCGGGATTTCAGTAGAAAATCGATTGTTGTCCCACGTAGGAATATTGACCATCGCCAAGATTTGCCCATCGCGCGGGTCAATCGCCACCACAACGCCTAATTCGATCTCGCGAAACAGAGGGATTCCGGTGAAAAAGTCCACATCCCCAAACTGACGCCGCCGCTCCATATAATCCAACAAAATTTCGGTTGAACGCCGCTGCAACTCTGTATCAATGGTGAGATGCACGTTGTAACCGGCCACCGGTGGCACAGTCACACCCAGCTGCTGAATTTCTCGGCCGGTCCAGTCGGTCACAATTTGGCGCTCACCTTTGCGTCCGGCCAGTAGCTGTTCAAGCGAAACTTCAAGCCCAGACAGTCCAACCCGGTCATCCCGTTCGTACCCAAGATCAAGCCAGCCTTCGTTGGGTAGCGGCCCCATAAATCCGATGAGATGGGAGGTTAATTCCCCCGTCGGGTAACGGCGAACAGGCTCGGGTACGATGCGTACGCCGGGCAAGTACAAACTTTCTTGTTCAATCAGATAAGCTTCTGTGATTGTTACGCCAGCTCGGACGGTTGCTGGCAGATATTGCGCAAAGCTAAAGGTGTCGTAGACATCTTGAATACTCGACGGCAGTTGAGGGATTAGGCCAGATGCGTCTAACGTTTCATCAACCGGCGCTCCGTAAAGTCGGGCCAGCTCCGTATACTGCCGCACAAGCGCAGGATCGGCCGCGTCAATCAGTTCTTGTTGCTCAACCGTATTGGTGACCGGCACGCCTGTTAGCAGAGACAACCGCTGGAAAACGGCCAAACGTTCAGCTTCATCAGAAGGTAAAAAGGCCGGAGTAATGGTGACGTTAAAGCTTGGCTCGTTGGTTGCCAATAGATTCCCATCTTTGTCAAAAATCACCCCACGCGGGGCGTTGATCAACAGGCGGGCTGTCCGGTTGTCGTTTGATTGGGCAATTAGGTCGTCCCCCCGCACATTTTGGAGCCAGAAAACGCGAAATAACAGTAAGCTGATCGAGATAAGAACCAGCAACTGCAAAAAGAACAGACGGCCGCGATAGGCGATGTCGGCCGAGGTATCTTCTAATTCTTCGTTTCTGCGCCAAATCGACATAGTTAATTCTAGATCAGTCGTTTTTGATAAATCTCGCCAATCGGGTTTGATTATGTAAGAATCAGAGCGCTTAAGCAATTGAAACAGGAAAAACTTATATATGAATCAATTAAATATTTCATCTCTTTTTTCGGTTAAGGGCAAGACGGTGTTGGTCACGGGTGGCTCACGCGGGATCGGCCGGATGATCGCCGCCGCTTATGTGGCAAACGGCGCAACCGTTTATATCTCATCACGCAAAGCGGCCGTGTGCGATGCAACTGCGGCCGAGCTGAACGAGCAGGCGGCGGATGGCGGGATTTGTCATTCTGTTCCGGCAGACTTGGCATCGGCCGATGGGCGTGCCGCCTTGGTGAGTGCCATCAGTGAAAAGGAAAAGAGCATAGACGTTTTGTTTAACAATGCCGGTGCAACTTGGGGTGCCCCTTTTGAGGAGTTTCCCGAAGAAGGATATGACAAAACGATGGACATTAATGTCAAAGCGATCTTTTTGCTAACTCGTGATTTGATGCCGTTGCTGACCGCCAAGGCAACAAAAGATGAGCCAACTCGGGTGATCAACATCGGGTCGATTGATGGGATTCATGTTCCGATTTTTGACAATATTCCCTATGCAGCCAGCAAAGCGGCCGTGCATCAGCTAACCCGCGTTTTGGCCTCAAAATTAGGACCAAAACATGTGGCGGTTAATGCGATTGCTCCCGGGTTTTTCCCCAGCAAAATGACACAGTTTATGATGGAAAATCCAGATGGCTTGGCTCAGTTTGAAGCCACGTGCCCACTCGGCCGGGTGGGTAGCCCAGAAGATATGGCTGGACTGGCTCTGTTCCTCGGCTCGAAGGCCGGGGCATACATGAACGGTGCAATTATCCCCATAGATGGCGGGAGCGTTTTAGGCCGGTAAGTAGCACAGCAAAGGGCAAAAAATGACCTGGAAAACACGACTGAACATCTCTCTTATCGCCTTTGTTGCCATTTTCGGGCTGCTTGTGTTTGGAGTGAGCCAGAGGCGGGCGGTGCCGGGGCAAGCTCAAGCAGATGCAGAGCAATCAATTGTTGAGGCGCGAACGCGTTTTGCGGTTGAAGATCTCATCCTGTATGCGGCTCAGACCAAGCCGGGTGTGTTTGATCCGGCTACAGTAACGGCCGAACTGGATGATCGGACCGGCGCGGTTTGGTTTTTTGAGCGAAACGCTGACTGTTGGGCCGCTGTGCAGACTTTGGCAAAAAGCGGTGGCAATCGGCCGATTTTGACGACGTACAAAGAACCTAATCAGCCGGAGCCGCTCTTGGTCCTCGCAGAATTTGATACGGGGGATTGGCTCACCTTCAAGTTTGTACAGCAGTCAATTGTTGATTGTGAGTATGGGTAGTTGTGCTAGGTGGCTAAATTTATTGGCCGCGGATATTTGCAGATTTACGCGGATGATTTTTTATGTCCGTTTTAAATCGTAATGTCTTCGGCTAACTCTTTCGTCGAGATAAAAAGAGCCAGATCAA
>JAHDGV010000020.1:24393-32388 GCA_020631655.1 Chloroflexota bacterium
CCGGCCGTTGGTTCTCCCTCTTCAGGGAAAATAGCCACCGTGGGCTTTAGCGTTTTTGTCGGCACAGGGGTGGCCGTTGGTGGCACCGGTGTTGCGGTTGGCGGGACGGGAGTTTCTGTTGGGGCAGGCGTCTCCGTTGGCACAGCTGTTTCAGTTGGGATCGGGCTTGGTTCTGGTGTGGGGGTATCAGCCGCAGGAGCTTCAGCCTCTTCTTGCA
Organism: Chloroflexota bacterium; assembly: GCA_020631655.1. Taxonomy (GTDB): domain Bacteria; phylum Chloroflexota; class Anaerolineae; order Promineifilales; family Promineifilaceae; genus WTJY01. Next base: position 24,611 of record JAHDGV010000020.1, read on the forward strand.
CAACTGGAGCCGTTACTTCACCACCTGCTGCGCCTTGAACCAAATAGTAGGTATGACCACCGATCATGCAGTACTCACCTGCAATTTGAGTGCAATTGGCGGCCGGAAGATTGACTCCAAAAAAGCCGTTCTCGGCCGTGAGTGAGCGTTGCGCCCCGTACATATCCACCAGCAAAGCGGTGTCGGCCGTGGCGGGAATTTGGACAAAACGATCCCCCTGCGTGCGGGTAAACATCACATGGGTCGTCCGCCCCTCTTGGGTCAGCTTAACAATCCCAACATCGTCCCAGCGTTCCCGTTGGGCCGACTGCACCCCGCGCATGTAGTTCACACCGATTTGATAGGTGCTAAAGCCCGGGCGGCGACTCCCATCCCGCCGGACCAGCCCAAACGGTTCAGGATTGGCCCCCACATCGCTGTCTTTGTCTTTCATTTTGTAGATGGCGATGCGCTGAGCACCGGCCGCCAGCCCAACCGCCATCACCTGCGGGATGTAGCGGGCCTGCTCCTCAAGGGTCACATTAAATGTTAGATTTGGAACCGGCCAAGCAGGGTCGCTACTCGGCGGCGCATTGGTCTCTACCACCCAGATCGGTTTAAAAATCCCCCGGCTGTTCATGATGCCGTAAAACCCACCGATGATGTCATAGACCAATCCCGGCTGAAAGTAAAGATGAGCCGTTGCCACATCAAAATAGTAGTTATTATCGGCCGCGCTTGGGTCGGCCAAAATCACGTCCAGCATTCGCCCCATGTACTGCTCTTTGCCATAGTTGGCGTCCCAAAACCACGTAAACGCGCTTAAATGGATGGTCGAGTTCGGATTGGTCTGTTTGGCGACGAGATAAGCCACTTTCTGGAGCTGCACAAAATCTTCTACTGATCCATCCCACGTATGGCCGGGAGCATTTTTATCCCACACATCTGGCTCGTTCCAGATGATCCAATTGTTGATCGTGCCGTTGTAACGACTAACCGACGTGCGTACAAACGTGGCCCATGTGTTTGCTGGGTCGTCAATTGGGGCATACAGCCCACGGGGTAGCCCGTTTTCATTGGCCCAATCGGGAATGCCGATGAGCAAGCCAACGACTCGTCGGCCGGCCGCCGCCTCATTTGCGATCTGCGCATCACTCACCGTAGGGTGTGTCCATGTCCCTTCTCCACCCGCCTGCACCTCGGCCCATTGGAACCGCACACGAGTCCATGCCGCTCCAGAGGCATTGGCCGCGGCCGGATCTTCATACGTTTCAACAATCCCAAATCGCCAATCTACCGGTGCCTGTTGCAACAGCTCTGCCTCACTCCCCCAAGCGGGATCTGTAGCAAAGACAATTAGCGTCATCATCACGACACACAGAGTAAAAAGCGCTTTTTTCATATCAATCAACACCAAATGAACCACATTCTGACATAAAAGACTTCGGAAAATTTAATCAGGTTTACACCGGATAAATAAACTTCCGAAGTCTCTTGGTGTGGCACATTATTAAAGTCGTTATAACCCCCGTTTTGTTTCTGCGATCAGGTGGTCAACAACCGCCTTTAACGCTTTGGTCGAGTTATTTTCTCCCCCATGTTTTTGGTAAACGGCCAATTGTCGATCTGCGCTTGTCCCTTCTTTTAGGATGGTATTTACATACTCAACCTCTTTGCGACATCCCAAATCATCAAGCACATCATCTACAAACGACAGCAGTTCGTTGGCTAAAAAGTGGAACGGAACTTCCTCTTGAATCCCAAAATCGATCAATTTGCCGTGGATGCCGTAGCGCACGGCCCGCCATTTGTTTTCTGAGATATGCATCGAGCGATAATTGCGCCAGCTCATATTTTCACGACGCAGCTTGATCAGCTTGGCACACACCGCTTGAAATAGTGCGGCCATACAAACCGCCTCGTCCACGGTGGTGCAGATGTCGGTAATGCGGAATTCAAGGGTGTCAAACAGCGGGTGCGGCCGGATGTCCCACCAGATTTTTGCCACCTTATCCCCTTTGCCAAACGCCCCTACTTTGCCCATAAGTGCTTCGTAGTTGCTAAACTCACCCCATGACTCAAATGTGGGGGGAATACCCGTACGCGGCAACTGCTCAAACATCACGCTCCGGTACGATTTAAGACCGGTTGCCTCCCCTTGCCAAAATGGGGAGCTGGTTGAAAGAGCCAAGATATGGGGCACAAAATAGCGAACCTGATTCATGACTTCGATCATCAGGTTTTTGAGGCTTAAATCATTTTTGTGGCCAAATCCCACATGAACGTGCATGCCGAAAATCAGCAAGCTACGGGCAACCCCCTGCATGTCATCCAACATCTCTTTATACCGTTCCGCATCGGTAATCGACTGATCGCTCCATTTGGCAAACGGGTGGGTCGATGCGGCCACAATGGCCAAATTTTGCTCTTCGGCCATCTGAATAACTTGCCGACGGAGGCGAATCACTTCTTGCCGGATTTCAGAAATGTTGCGGCAAACGTGGCTTCCTACTTCTACCTGAGACTGCATAAACTCCGGCTTTAGATTCAGTTGATTCTCTGCTTCATTATCCGCTTCGATCAATTTATCGATGGACGAGTGCAGATTACGTGTCCGAGGATTTACTATTTGGAACTCTTCCTCGATACCCAAGGTTAACGGTGGTTTGGACAGCGTCATAATTTCCTCTCTTACGGCCGATGTTTGTAAGCGGCGCAATTATAACGCAACTCCCCAGCTAAAAACGGTTTCTCTCTTATCTACTTAACTGAAGCCACTTTTATTTTTATCCGATTACCTTCTCGAAAAAGCGGAGCCAGTTCTCCCCCATAATTCCGGCCGTTTCTTGCTCCGAAAAACCGGCCGCACGCAACCCATCCGCAACTGCCCCAAAATCTAGCGGAGACTTAAACCAATCTTGCCACTCTGGCCAACCTGGCTTGGCGTCAGGTCCGGCCGGACCATAGCTTTTGGCTTGGGTCCAACGGCCACTGCGCAACCAGTCCAGATATTCTGGGGTACATTTACGCACCAAATCGGTCCCAATGCCCAGCTTTTCAGCCCCCATCAGCTCGGCCGCGCGAGCCATCGATTCACAAAACTGTTGCAAGGTCACCTGTGGCCCCCCGATTAAAAACGGATACAGGCTACAGCCCAACATGCCGTCAGCCGCGGCCAGCTCTCGCAAAACCGTCTCAGATTTGTTACGCGGAATATGGCTGAGCCAGTGTGGGTTTGAGTGAGTGACGGCAACGGGTATTTCGGAAGCTTGGATCGCATCAAGCGTCGTCCGCTCCCCCACGTGGGATAGATCAACCACCATGCCGATTCGGTTCATTTCGGCCACAACTTCACGGCCGAAACGAGTCAGCCCCCCATCGTTGGGCTCATAACAGCCACTGCCCAGCAAACTGGCGTTGTTGTAGGTAATCTGCATCACCCGAATGCCCAACTGGTGAAAAATTTCGACAAGTCCCAAATCATCTTCGATGGGTGAACAATTTTGAAAACCCAGCATGATCCCCACTTTGCCTAACTGTTTGGCCTGCCGAATATCATCGGCCGAGGTGACTCGCATAATTAACTCAGGATAGTCTCTAAAAAAGCGATTCCATTTTTCAACTTGGTGCAGTGTTTCCCGAGCCGTCTCCCATACGGCCAATGTAACGTGGGCACAGGTTACACCCCCGGCTTGGGCCTCTAAAAACAGGGACTCATCCCAATTTGAACAGTTTAGCGCATCGATAATCATGCGCAGAGATTAGCAGGGTTTGCAGCCTGTGGCGAATAGGTGCAAAATCCCCAGATGCAATCGCTACGTGCCGCCATATTTAACTTCGCATTTGTGTCTGAGCGACGCAAATTTGGGGGAATCAATATCCGCAATTGGATCCAACTTGGGCTGATGTTTTTAACCGGGTTGTGGCTGTGGCTTCAACTTTGGCCCACGGCGGCCGCCACCGCCGCTGGAATTCTAATCCTGAATTTCATTTACGGCCGAGCCCAAAAAGCACGCTACACCACGTTCAGCCCCATCCCACAAGATGGGTTGCCTGCGGCCGAACCGCTTGAACCGGATCAAAAAATACCGGTACGTGGAACCGGAACTTTTTATTCAGGCGAAACTGAGAGCAACTTGCTAATGGCGGCCGGAGAGCTGTGGCTCCAGCCGGTAGGGACTGTGGCGATTATGCTTGAAGCGGCGCCGGAGATATTCAAGTATCAGTTTGTAGAGCCGGATCGAATAGAGAGTTTACGCTTGGGCAATGTCAGCTTTGGTGGAACTACTCAACCGGCCATCGATGTCACGTTTATGAGCAATTGGGCTCACACAGACGAGCTGTTTTCAAATGACACCCAATCGCTTGAGGAATCTAAGTATAAAAAGCGATCTTTGATGCTGATGTTTGATGATCTTGAATCTGCTACGCGGGTTCACCAAACGCTTGTGTAACCGATTTAACCGCCAGCCTGCATCCCTACACGCTTTCTTCACGCCAAATCCTGGGTATTCTGAGCCAACTTGGTACCGATTTCTCTTCAAGAGAAAACGTAGTTTCGATTAAACTAACGCTGAACCTGCTCAGCCAAAAATTTAAATTGAACTAGCCGCCTGTAGGATCGGTAAATTATGCGACTTAACATTAAAGCGGGCTGTGCCCTCTCATTCGGCCTCGCGCTCTTGATTATGGCAACTGTGTTTGCTGTATCGATCGGGGTTACCCCGGCCGGAATTTTGGCACTGCTCTCCCCTTAAATTTTAGCCTGCCGAGCTTCCCACTCTCGCTGTAGCATGGCGTACTGATATTCACTTGCCCATGCCCCCTGATCCCGATAGTTGTCTACATAGTGCCCTTCTAACCTAAAACCCAATTTGTGCAGTAGCCGCCAAGATGGCTCGTTGCGTGTGTCGCAGTAAGCACTAACTCGATGCATATTTAAAGTAACAAATAAATATTCGAGCAAGCCGCGAACCCCTTCACTTCCGTACCCTTGCTGTTGATACGGCCGAGCCAGGGTGTATCCGATTTGGGCCTGAATGCCGCTCGGCCGTGTTTCAAACGCACAGTCTCCGATTACAGTCCCTGTCGCTTTCTCCTCAAAAGCCACCTGATACCATTCACCCGGCACCCCCGGCGTAGCCGTCTCCATTGCAATCATAAACTCTGTGGCACGCTCCAGCGGAAAAGGGATATCCCATCCCTGATAGCGGGCCACAACAGGGTCATTGCGATAAGCAAAAAAAGGCTCGATATCGTGTCGGTTAAATGAGCGGAGCAACAGTCGCTCAGTTTGGGCCAAAATCACAATCAGGTTCGGTAGTGGTTCCAGAAACTTTCTGTCACAATATCCACTTCAAAATAGTCCAAAATTCGGTCGATGGGGAAAAATAAGGATGCATCGGGGCTACCAGCAAAGCCGATCCCTACCGGCCGCTGGTGTTCATCAAAGATGACAATGCCAGAGTCTCCCGCAACCATGATGGGGGTTGTTTCAATAAGCCCTTGAAACTCAACCTCTCGCTGATTCCCATCTTCAAACATCCACGGCACAGTCACGCTCGAGTCAATAGATAAAATCTCGCCGCTGACTTTGCCGTTTAAACGACTGAATCCGCTGATTGTTTGCCCCACAGTTGCCTCTGTATCATCCTGCAAAAAAGTGCCATCGGGTAGCTGTGGCGAAACTTCTTTGGTGTCTACAACAGAGGTGAGCGCGGCCGAAAGATTAAAGGCACCTTCTCCGGCACCGGCCGTTGGTAGAACAAAATCACTCACAGCTCCAATTAGGTCATTTGGGAATTGACCGCCGTCTGATGCGGCCGGTTGAATCACAGGATCCCCATCAGACAAGCCACCAGCAAATAGGCCAGATCCATCACACAAAATGTAGATGTCGTCTGGATTGTGGCGCGAGGCGACTAGACAGCCAAAGGTTGCCACGCCACCTCGGCCGTTGCCAATGCTGGCCCCTGCTCCGGCCGGCCGGATGCGCTGGGTCAGATCGATTGGGCCAGACTGATAAAAAGACAGATCGATGTCTGGCCGGTATTTGGCGATGAGATCAACCAAACGGCCGACCTGATCTTGATGGCGAAGTAGCGTCAGCAAAGAAATAATTCGGTCTTCCAGCGTATCGCCGCCTAGCTCGTCGATATCTAGACCAAGCTCTGTGCATAGGGCTTGAAATTCTGTCAGGCTAAATTTTTGATCGAGTATCTCTCGAAGTTTTAACAGTTCTTCCATGTTTAGCTTTTAGCTGTTGCCCATTGGCTTTCAGCTTTTTATTTTTTTGAGGATTTTGTAGCCAAGTGTTCTGCGCTTTCAAGTGCCAGTACGGCCAAAAAACGTCGATCAGCTTCGCTTAGTTCTGCGGTCAGCAACATTTCCGGCCGACGTTCCCAAGTACGCCGTAACGCTTGTTCGCGATGCCACTGTTTAATGTTGGCCGCATGGCCCGATTTTAACACTTCTGGCACCGGATGACCTTGAAACTCAGCCGGACGAGTGTAGTGTGGCCCTTCCAGTAGGCCGGTTGCGTGGCTGTCTGTTTCGGCCGCCCCTTCTGCCCCAAGTGCGCCAGGCAGTAAGCGGGCCACCGCATCTACAATAACCATCGCCCCTAGTTCTCCGCCGGTCAGCACGTAATCCCCCAAAGAAATCTCATCGGTCACCAGATGCTGACGCACCCGCTCATCAACCCCTTCGTACCGGCCGCACACAAACACAAGATGGGGCGCTTGGGACAACTCGGCCGCCATCGTTTGGGTAAACGGCTTTCCTTGCGGGGTTAACAGGATGATTTTGGGTGCAGTCTCCCCATCTGCCGCAGAAACGATGGTATCAACGGCCGCAAACAGTGGCTCTGGTTTCAACACCATCCCGCCACCGCCGCCATAGGGCGGTTCGTCAGTGATCCGGTGTTTGCTCGTGGCATGGTTGCGCAGCTGATGCAACTTAATGTTGAGCAGATCAGCTTCTTGTGCTCGTTTGAGTATGCTTTGCCCAAAGTAGCTTTCTAGCATTTCTGGGAACAGTGTGATGATGTCTATTTGCATTTGATTAAAATTTTGCTCTTAGGACTTTTGTACCGGCGTGGGGTCCTGTTTTCGGCCGGTTTTTCTCATAACTATGCGGTTTGGATGACATAACAAGTGAGTAAATAGACATAAGATGACGGCTCAAAAATCGGCCGCTTTTTACGTTTGACAAATTTGATCCCTTTACTATACTAAAAACATGATCGTGAAAAAATCTTTACAAAAGAAGTCGAAAACGTCTGTGAAGATAACTTTTTCGCTGAGCAACGTCATAAACAACGGTAACTAAAACGCACGCGCCCCCCAAAGCTCGTGCGTTTTTTTGTTCCAGTCTTTCAAAATTGTTTGACAGACAAAGAAGGATGGTGACGTGAGATAAATCCAAACTCACGTTATCGCAGAGATGGTTTTATAACTTACCCGGAGGTAACACATAATGGATTATGCACTGATCGGCAAAATTGAGAAAGCAAAAATGTACGCGGCTGAAACAGACCGTATTCAATTTGATAACTTTTCTGTCCGTTTAAGTGGTGATAACGAATCTGTACATGATGTGGGATTTAAGGAAGGTGACTGGCAATGCGATTGCCAGTTCTTTAGGACCAGAGGATTTTGTAGCCATACAATGGCAATGGAGCGCGTATTAGGAGACATGATCTCTAATCGCGCAGAAGCTTAGGTCAACCAAAGAGAAAGCAAATTTTATAAAAAGCCGATCCAATAGGGTCGGCTTTTTTTTGTGTATCGGGTATGCTT
>JAHDGV010000356.1:0-3219 GCA_020631655.1 Chloroflexota bacterium
ATCACACGCGGGTGATGTAAGTGCGGGTTTCAGTGTTGACCTTAATCCGGTCTCCTTCTTTCACAAAAAGAGGGGTTTTAACAACCAAACCGGTTTCCGTTTTAACATCTTTGGTTGCACCAGATGTGGTGTCTCCTGCAACCGCATTCTCAGCCCAAACTACGTCAAACTCTAGGCTTTTTGGCAGGATGTAGTCGAGGACTTCCACTTCGTGGAACAGAAGCTCAAGCTCAAGGTTCTCGGTGAGGAAGGCAGCATCTTCACCAAATACATGGTGAGGAACAAACGCTTGGTCATAGGTTTGACTGTTCATGAACACGTAGTTGTCCCCATCGTCATAAAGATATTGGACTTGGGTTTTGTCAAAGCTAACATCTTCCACACGGTCACCCGAGGTGAATGACATGTAGGTGATAGAGCCGGTGCGCATGTTTTTAACATTCACTTTGATGGTCGCTTTGCCACGGCCGGGTTTACGGTGTTCGTATTCTTGTACTTTAAATAGATCGCCGTCTTGCGTAAATGCGGTGCCACGGCGCAGTTGATTTACATCGATCATAGATGGTTTCCTTTGTGTTCAAGACCCAACAGATTGCGAAATGCTGTTGGGTCACGGGGTTCAAAATTTTGTTTGGGTAGATGATAGTTCCCTTACCCTAATTTTATGCAAGACGGCCGGTGTCGCAAAAATTATTGCTCTTCGTTTTCTTCTGTGGCTTCTTCAGAATTTAAAGCGGTTAAAGATGTCCCTAAACCGGCGCCAATTGCAACGCCTAATCCAATGCCAAGGGCCAGATTATCCATCAACAACCCAAAGGCAACGCCTAGGGCGATTCCGACGCCGACCCCCATCGGCAGATACGGGGTAGAGCTGCTTTTTTCTTCATTTTTCTCGTCACTCATATTCGTCTCCTGTTGACTGTTGTAACTTGGCGAATGATTTAAATCTTATATCATTCTAACCAATAAATATTCTAAAAAGGTCACATACTATGTTACGTACAATTTCGAAATGGGTTTTAAGAATCCTTGGTTTGCTGCTCGCTATCGTTGCGGCGTGGGCCACCTATGCAGGGGCACGGCCGGTAGTCACAGAGCCACTTATCCCTGATGAAGAAGCTGGGGCAGGATCACGATCCATCGTCCCGAGTTATACCGGACTGCTCCGCGAATTCCCCGAGATCGAAACGCCGGATGATGCGGCTGTTGAGCTGGGTCGCCAACTGTTTTTTGACCCCGTGCTCTCGGCCGAAAATGATATGAGCTGTGCAACCTGCCATCAGCCGGATCATGGCTTTAGCGATGGGTTGGTAAAAGCCCGTACGTCGGCCGGAGATGAATTGGCACGTAACACACCCACGTTGTGGAACGTTGGATACTTAAGTGAAATTTTTCATGATGGGCGAGCCACATCGCTGGAAGAGCAAGCTGGTATCGCGATTACCGAAAGCACCGAAATGAACGCTGATGCAGACGAACTGGTGGCGGAGCTAGCCGCTATTTCGGCGTATGAAGATCTGTTTGATGCGGCTTATGGGGATGGGGTGACGTTTGATAACGTGACCTCTGCCTTGGCCGCATTTGAGCGGACGCTGATCAATAACAACGCGCCGTTTGATCGGTACGCCAACGGAGACTTTGATGCGCTGACTCCGGCTCAACGACGGGGCTTAACCCTGTTTAGATCGGGTGCTACCCGCTGTTTCGAGTGCCATGCCAATCCAACCTTCCACACTGATACGTTTCGGGTGATTGGAGTAGATAGTCCTGACCCCGGCCGGGCAGGTGTGGCGGATAACGGCATCGACGGGTCGTTTAGAGTCCCATCCCTGCGGAACGTGGCGTTGACGGCACCTTACATGCACAACGGTGAATTTGAGACGCTTGAAGAGGTGGTGCAATTTTATGCAGATGGGGGCGGCCGTCAGTTTGGTGACACCAATGACAAAATTGATGCCTTTATTCAAGGCTTTGAGATGACGGAGCAGGAACAAGCGGACATCGTGGCTTATCTGCATGCACTCACGGATGAAAGCGCTATGCCGGAAGTGCCTAGTGTGGCACTGTCTGGCCTGCCGATTGAACCTAGCAAGGTTAGTCCCGGCCGCGAGGTATCTGCTAGCCTGAATCGGGAACCACGCGAATTCACTACTGAAGAGAGTGAACCGCGCACGATCACGGCCGATACGTCACGCCCACTGCAGTACACCATCGACTCGGCCCGGCCGGGCGATACGATCATGATTCCGTATGGGACATACAACGAACGTTTGGTTGTAGATGTGAGTGGTTTAACCATTTTAGGCATTCCAAATGATGATGGGGACTATCCCGTATTTGATGGTCAAAACAAACTGCCTGAAGCGATCATCGCATCAGGGAATGATTTTGAGCTGGGCTATTTGACCGCCATCAACTACACAGATAATGGCTTTTTGGTTGAGGGTGTCACCAATCTGCACATGCATCATTTAAACACGCACGATACCGGTGTGTACGGCATCTATCCGGTTAAATCAACCAATGTGTTGGTAGAACATGTGGTGGCCAGTGGGGTAAACGATGCGGCGATTTATGCGGGGCAAACAGAAAATGTTGTGGTGCGCCACTGCGAAACGTATGACAGTGTGATCGGAGTTGAAATTGAAAACACGATCAACGGGGATGTGTACGATTGCTATATTCATGACAATGCGCTCGGCATTTTGTACGTTGTTCTGCCAAACCTAACCTCAAAGGTCTCACGCATCGGAAAGGTCTACGACAATCGGGTTGAGAATAACAATCGCTTTAACGATGGCCCGCCAGGCTCAACGGTTGCGGCCGTTCCACCGGGGACGGGACTGCTCATTTTTGGATCAGACAATATCGAGGTGTACAACAACACGTTTACCGGCAACAAAACCACGGGTACGGCCGTGTTTAGCTTGGCAACCCTCTACTCCCCCGATGAGCTAGACGTTCAGCCGAACCCAGAAAACAACTGGTTGTACAACAACGAGTATGACAACAACGGCTACGATCCTGATCCTTTTGTGAAGTCATTGGGTATCCCCACAGGTGATATTTTGTGGGACGGAAACGGCTGGGGGAACCATTTTGATGAACCGGATGCGGAAGGTGGATTCCCGCCTGTGTTGCCAAGTCGGTCAACCCCAACGTTCTTTGCTCGGATTTATTATCGGGCGTTGCAGGGGCTGTTGGCTTTGGTTGGATAAT
>JAHDGV010000356.1:3319-5629 GCA_020631655.1 Chloroflexota bacterium
GGGGCGAGCCACCTTTTCAGGTGACGTAGCCCCTACCATACTTATGCCTAAATCAATTATTTTTGGAGCTATATTTGGCTTAATTGCCCCTTTTATCGGCCTGTTTGCCGGGCTTCAAGTTTCTGTTGTTTTAGGCAGTATCCTCACGTTCCCGCTCGGCCTGCTCTACCAAATCACCGGTACACCGATCGGGATGATGTCGGCCGGCCTATTGATTTTAGGCTGGCTTGTTTCGATTTTAGTGTGGGCCGCTATTTTTTATGGGGTGTCACGCCTAATCCAAGCTGTTCAACTGTCGTAGCTCTCGCAGTAAATTATCTTGATTACCAGTCTTAGTGGTGTCAAATGACAATCGAATCCCGTCGATGTTAATCCAGCCCATGTGGGTCTTGATGGATTCAGAATAGTGAGAGTCAGGGATCGTATTTACATGAACCATGTGCCTACTACCGTCTGCAATTCGCTGATGATACCGTTTGATGATTGTTTGTGGGTCAGCCTCACATCTTATTTGCACGGGCCTGAACGCATACTTGCTCATAAGATCTTGCCAGAGGGAATCTGAATATTGTGGGTCAAAATTAGCTTCTACGATGTGGGGGACACCGGCTCGAATGAGCTCTTCTGTTTGCTGATAAAGCAGTCTCCATGTGGCAATGCTTAAGCGGCGTGACCAGTCGGTATCGCTGATCTCTTCGGCCGGTTTTGGGAGCCAATCGGCAAGTAGCTCTTTGATAATATCTTTGCCGATGAGGGGCAGGTTGAGCTCGGCCGCTAATTTGTGGGACAAAGTGGTTTTACCCGTGGCCGGATGGCCGGTGATGATTAATACGTTTAGCATGTCGGGCTGAGTGTATCAAACAACGTAGAGACCGGTGCAGAGCGTAGAGAGGCCGTGGGAAGATCGGTGTTTTGATGGAGGGTGGCACAGAAAAGTGATCAAAGGCAGTATCAAGTAACCATAATAGAGGCGGCCGATTGGACCAAAGTACACTGTCTTGCAAGGTATTTCCTGTACTAATGTTTGGGCGCGGGAAAACTGAGCAGATGCCGCTGACTTAATCACAAGTCAACCCCTGTGCAAAGATTGCTTATAAGTTTGGTCCCCTCAATACAAATCTAAATACATCCGCTTACATTAAATCAACTGATGCAGAGTACAACATGAAAATTTTTAGCTGGATTTTATTTATTTTTTTTGGCGTGGCCTATGCGGCAATTGCCTACACCAATCGATCAGGATCTGATGCAAAATACAAAAAGTTTGAATATCCACTTCTGGTCATCGCTCTGATTGGTTTCTCAATGGTTATCATTTCAAGCAGGGGGGAGGAGCAACCCGAAGAGGCGGCCGTAATCGTCACTCCTGCCCCGACCGAAGTTGTTGAGGCGACGCTTGAACCGACACCGACTAAACAGCTGAGCGAGGTGAAATTCATCCCAGATCAAGAGGTGGCTGAAAGACAAAAGGTGGTCAGAACGGTAAATCTGGTTAAATATAATTCTGCCTATCAAGGGCTAGGGTGGTGTAGCCTGTGGAATCAGCTATTGGAAGAAGATTTGATTGAGTTTGCAAGTGGGCAGGATGTGGATGATGGCTCTTGCCCCGAGGATATCCAAAACGAAGTGTTTGGAGAAATCGAAAATGGATCCGGCTCGGACAATGTTGTGATTGGGGTTCAAATTCTAAATACGTCCCGAATCATCGTAAATTTCCCGGCCTGCATTGAGTTTGGTCAAGAAGGGGATTACTTTAATCGGACCGGAGGAGCGGTGAAAAGCGTTGATGCTCAAACGAACGTGGGGACCAACATTATTGTTGAACCAAATAGCTTTTTCACCTTTTACTTCCGGTGCGATGAGAACTACTTCGAATAGGCTCTGACAAATTCGAGAGCGGCCGTTACATCCAATTTTGCAGATGGCTAACAACGGCCGCTACAAACCCATCGGCCGAAACCCCGTCCAAAATGCGGTGATCAAAGCTGCACGACAGATAGGCCATTGGCCGGATCGCTGTGGCATCGTTGCCAAACTCATCCTCGACCACAACGACCTGCTTTTTGATCGCCCCAACCCCCAAAATGCCCGCCTGCGGCTGGTTGATAATCGGCGTGGCAAACAGACTGCCTGAAACCCCATGATTGGTGACGGTGAACGTTCCGCCCTGCATATCGGCCGCTGAGAGCTTATTGTCTCGCGCTTTTTTGGTCAGTTCCGTCACGACTCTCGCCATCCCCAAAAGATTGTAGTCGGCCGCATGTTTGATCACCGGCACAACCAAGCCTGCGCCACCCTGCACGGCCGTTG
>JAHDGV010000357.1 GCA_020631655.1 Chloroflexota bacterium
AGGTGCCAACGATGCCGTTTTTACAGCATTCGATTACCAGCTCTGGGCCGGAGATTAGGAACATGGGGGCCGCCACTACGGGGAGTGACAGGGAGTCTAAATAGGGATTGGTGCTCATAGTTTTTTCAAAATTGATTTTTATTGTCAGTCAAACCCCTCATCCGCCTCTTCGAGGCACCTTCTCCCCAAGGGAGAAGGGAAAATGGTTTGCCATTTGCTAAACCTTACTTAAAACGAAAGGCCTAGCTCCCTCTCCCAATTTGGGAGAGGGTTGGGGTGAGGGTTAATTTTTACGCAGTTAGCCCGCCATCTACCGAAAGCGTATGTCCGGTGATGAAGCTGGCTTTATCAGAGCTGAGCCACAAAATCGACTCAGCCATCTCTTCAACTTTTGCCCAACGCTTCATCGGAATGGAGCGGCGCAATTTGTCTCCCAGTCCTTCTACTGGGATTTTGTCAGGATCAAATAGGTTTGTAATCGTAAAGACGGGGCAGACGGCGTTGACGCGAATGTTGCGTTTGGCGTACTCCATCGCGGCCGTTTTGGTCATGCCAACCACCGCGTGTTTGCTAGCCACATAGGCTGAGTTGTTTGGCAAGCCGCGCAAGCCAGCAATCGATGCGATGTTGATGATTGAACCAAAGCCTTGTCCCGTCATCTGCTGGAGCTCGAGCTTCATGCAGTAGAACACGCCGGTCTGATTCACAGCGATGATGTTGTCCCAATCTTCGAGGGTGTGCTCGGCCGTTTTGTGCCAGCTTGCACCACCGATTCCGGCGTTGTTCACCGCTACATCGATTTTTCCGTACTGATCGACGGCCGTGGCAATCAGCTTTTGTACTTCGTCATACTTGGCCACGTTGCACGAGACAAATGTGGCTTCGCCACCGGCCGCACGGATCATCTCGACCGTTTCTGCCCCAGTGTCAGCATTAAAATCTGACACAACAATGGTGCCGCCGTTTTGGGCATATAAAAGGGCGGCCGCCCGGCCGATGCCGGAGCCTGCGCCAGTGATTAAAATTACTTTGTTTTCAAATTCCATAAGGGGGTTTGGGGTGGCAAGTTACAAGTTGCAAGTTGCCGAAGCCCATTGCTGAGCTATTTATTCAAAATACTAGGAAATCGACTTCACTTTTCCCTGCCAAAAATGACGGGTCTGCCCGTAAACATAATTGCAGTGGATAGTCATATCGTTCAGATTGACCACAAGCGTGACAACCTCACCGGAGCTTTCAAGCCAGCCGATCATAAAGACGTTTGGCGCTACTTCAGCACAATCGAAGTCCTCATCACCCGTTGCTCCGGCCGCTGAGCCAGTGAGGGCTGTCCAAGTCGCTTTTTCGGCCGTGAGCTGAACGCGGTAGGAATCTCCGTTTTCGTATTGATATTCAATGGTCTTCCCAATCATAAAATTCAATTCCTTTTAGGGCTTCACCACAATCTTGCCACGCACTTTCCGATCCATCATGTCTTGTAACGCCTGTGGCGCTTCAGCCAATGAATAGACCTTGTCGATATGCGGTTTAAGATCACCTTTGGCGAACCAATTGATGATTTCCATGGTGTTGGCCATGTTTTTCGCTGGTTCACGCTGAACAAAACTGCCCCAGAATACACCCACGATTTGGCATCCTTTTAGCAGTGGCAAATTCATCGGAACTTTAGCGATTCCGGCCGGGAATCCAACGATTAAAAAGCGACCTTCCCACGCGGTTGAGCGCAGTGCCGCTTCGGTATAGTCGCCGCCAACAGGATCGTAAACCACGTCAGCCCCTTTGCCATCGGTCAGCTCTTTGATCCGCTTTTTCAAATCTTCTTCGCTGTAGTTGATGGTGAGGTCTGCGCCGTGTTCGGTGCAAATCGCCAGCTTTTCGGCCGAACTTGCGGCCGCAATCACGTTGGCCCCCATCAATTTACCCAGCTGTATGGCGGCCAAGCCAACGCCGCCTGATGCGCCTAGCACAAGCAGGGTTTCACCTGCCTGCAAATTGGCTCGATCTTTGAGCGCATGGTAGCTGGTGCCGTACGCCATCATAAAACAGCTGGCCGTTTCATAATCCATCATCGGCGGTTTGGGGAAGATGACGTTTGCCGGGGCGATCACCTCTTCAGCAAAGCCGCCGTGCGGAATGATCCCGAACACTTCGTCACCGACTTTGTGATTTTTGACGGCCGAACCGACTTCGGTCACGATGCCAGCAATATCACTGCCGGGTGAAAACGGAAGCTCTGGCTTGAACTGGTACAGCCCCTGAATGATCAGCGTGTCAGGAAAATTGACGCTACACGCCTTCACCTGAACTTTGACCTCTTTCTCGCCGGGTGCTCCCAATTCAACATCTTCAAGAACCAGTGATTCAGGTGGTCCTAACTCTTTACACAAAATTGCTTTCATAAATCGTTGGCGGGTTTGCGAGTGGCGGGGGGCGGCCCAGCCGAACTTGTTTCGGCCACACGCACACCCGCCACTCGCATACCCGCTCTAATCTTCTTTAATCTTCAGAACCAATTTGCCCATCTTGTCGCCAGAGAATAATCTCAAAAACGTTTCACGGAAATTCTCAATCCCTTCGTAAATGTCTTCACGGCTTTTGAGCTTGCCCTGAGCCATCCACTGACCCATCTGCATCGCCCCTTCCATGTAGCGATCTTGCCAATCCATAACGACGAGGCCGGTCATGCTGGCCCGATTGACAAGTAGTGACAAATAATTTGACGGCCCTTTGATCGCAGTGGTGTTGTTGTATTGAGAGATGGCACCGCAAATGGGGATACGGGCGCCTCGATTGATGCGGGTTAATGCGGCATCTAAAATGTCACCACCCACATTGTCAAAATACACATCGATTCCGTCTGGGCATTCGCGCTTAATCCCTTTGAGCACGTCTTCGTTTTTGTAGTCGATGGCTCCATCAAAGCCCAATTCGTTGACGAGATAGGCACATTTTTCCGGCCCACCTGCGATCCCGACCGCGCGGCATCCTTTAATTTTGGCGATTTGCCCCACGATGGAGCCAACGGCCCCGGCCGCGCCTGAGACCAAAACAGTCTCCCCTTCTTTCGGTTTACCAACTTCAAGGAATCCAAAATAAGCAGTCATACCGGGCATGCCCAAGGTTCCGATATAGGTTGGCATTGGGGCGAGATTGGTATCCACAGGGTAAAAGCCTGCACCGTTGGTAGCGATATATTGCTGTACGCCGCCCCAACCGCTGAGCACTGTCCCTTCGGCAAATTTGCCGTTGTTTGATTTTGTCACCACACCGACTGAACCGGCCCGCATCACCTCACCGATTTGCACCGGCGGAATGTACGAGCGAGAGTCGTTCATCCAGCCGCGCATGGCGGGGTCGAGCGAAATGTAGTGCTGTTCGATCAGCATCTCACCGTCTTGGGGTTCTGGGATCTGATTTTCTTCCAATACCCATGTCTCTTCATCAGGGAGGCCTACCGGCCGTTTTGCTAATTTAACTTGTTTGTTCATATATTGCTTTTGGCTATTAGCTCTTGGCTTTTAGCTTTTCCTCTTTACTCTTGTCTCTATTCTCTCTACTCAACCGCAGGGTTGATGGTTGATGAGGCCAAAAGACCCCCATATTCGAGCGCAATTTCACGGTCTTCGCTAATGGCTCGATACTCATTACTGGTGCTCATGCTGATAAATGCTTGCTTGGATGGGTATTGCACAATCAAAACCGTATCCGGCTGATCGGCTGTATCACCAATGACGGTCTGGTTGACATTGCCAGCCCAGAGCACTTTGCCGCCAACTTTTGCCAGTAGGGGAGCCACATTTTTGCTGTACCGGCCGTAGGCTTCCCGGCCGGATTCCTCCCCTTTGCCTGACTTATCTTTGAACTTGAGTATGTTGATCATGACGACGGGCGTGTCGGCCGGATAGTCATTTGCAAAGGCGAAAAAATCTTCGCGTTGGGGAGTCACTTGGTCTTTTAAATGCACTTTTTTTGCCTCAGTTTGAAGTAAGAAGTGCGAAGTATGAAGCCATGTGTGTGTCTACCTACTTCATACTTCTTACTTTCTACTTCTTACTCATTACTTTAAGCCGTCCATGCTGGTCCAGCTCATAAAACATTTCTGCCATCTCGGCCGCAGTGTACGGCCGCATCCCGTTGCTAAGCCACCACTTGCCCATGGCAAGCAATGCACCAACGTAATACTCTGCCAAGATGGGGATGGGAACTTGGGGATTGAGCTTCAGAATTTCTGTTTGCTCGTTCAGCAGTCGGGTAAAAATATCTCGAAACGCTTCTTGTACCCGTTCGTACAAAATCGGAACGTCACGGCTTTCGAGCACCATCCCAAAAAAGGGGGCGTTCCGTTCAAAGCTCTCAAATACTTTTTGCACTGCTACGAGGGGGATGTTGCCATCTTCGTCCAGAGATCGCTGGGCCAAGTCAGCCTGATATCGGCTATCAAAAATTGCTGAGATGTTTTCGAGCAGGGCTCGTTTGTCTTTGAAGTGGGCGTAGAATGTGGTCCGGCCGATATCGGCTCGTTTGAGGATATCTTCGACACGTAGGCTGTCGTACCCTTGCTCGGCAATCAGTTCGATGAATGCTTCGCGGAGCAGGCGGTGGGTGCGGCGTATGCGTTTGTCGGTTACTTCTTTTAGCATATCGGGAAATGTGAAGTATCAGAACAATTTGTTCGGTATTATAACTGTCTGTTTGCTTGCGGGGCAAGATTTTATGTCAACAAAAACAGTTTCTGTCGAGATGATGGTTACATGTAACGAAGCGATCAAGGCAGATCATAGGATTGGCAAAAAAATGGCAAAAAACATTTCGGGTGTCACTTATCTTGTTGGTATGTAAAAGTTAACGAAACTGTGGGCACCTGTGTGCTTCAAAATAATTGCGCTTTGCCAAATAATGTTGCTGTAAAACGATGAACCGTTTGGGCCGTATACAAGACTCTCTGTGTGGTGTTACGCTGTATTTGAACCGATACTACAGTGATAATGATGACTAAAATGATTGAATTATTGCGAGAAGGTAAATCTGACCCGGCCGAAAATTTGGTTTGGGCAAAACCTGTTGCTGTGGATCAATCATTCACTAAAACCGATATTTCCCTCCGGCCGATGTACCCCATCAGAAAACTGGTTGCCCAAAGCCGGAGGTGTAAAACAAGCGAACTCCCGCCCTCTGTTCTGTCAGCTCTTAGCGATATTGAGCAGGGGGTGCGGGGCTACCATTGGGCATTTGCGGCCGCTTATGATGCGTGGCTGATGGGTAAAAAACGGCGTGATTTAAGCCATCGGCCAACAACCCATCCACAAGAACTGATGATGCACAAGTTACGTCAACTTGCAGAGTGCTTTCCAAGCTCATTTTCAAACGACTCTGTTGAGATCGTCATCTTTGCTGGAAAGGCGGTTCTTGAACATCCCGGTTTGCAAAAGCGTGGGGCAACGGCGGCCGAAGTCGATAAAGGTGTGCTACGCCTTCCCCGAGAGCGGTGGGATTCGGTCGGCTATCTTGATTTTATGAGAGGGGTCTGGCTGGTAAACGAAAACCCTGAAGTTGAACCGGTCAGACTGTCTTTAGATCAATTTAAAACAATCTGGGATAGCGTGTTTAGTTATTCATTTACAACGTTT
>JAHDGV010000358.1 GCA_020631655.1 Chloroflexota bacterium
TACAACCTTTGAAATAACACCTTTGTTACCGTGGCGACCAGCCATCTTGTCACCGATAGACAATTTACGGCGTTGAGCCACGCTCACCCGAACCATTGTCTCAACACCGGCCGGCAAGTCGCGGTCTTGTTGACGATCAAATACCTGAACATCAACCACTTTACCGCGAGCACCATGAGGCAGACGCAAACTTGAGTCTTTCACCTCACGCGCTTTATCACCAAAGATCGCGCGGAGCAGTTTCTCTTCAGGAGAGAGTTCTTTTTCACCTTTTGGTGTGATTTTACCCACCAAAATGTCATTCTCATTTACATCAGCACCGATGCGGATAATTCCTCGTTCATCGAGGTCTTTCAACGCATCTTCACTAACATTTGGAATGTCATATGTAATTTCTTCCGGACCTAGTTTCGTGTCACGAGCTTCGATCTCATGTTTTTCGATGTGAACAGAGGTGTATTTGTCGTCACGAACGAGCTGTTCGTTAACCAAAATAGCGTCCTCATAGTTACCACCCTCCCAAGAGAGGAAGGCGATCACAACGTCTTGACCGAGGGCCAAGCTACCATCACGAGACGAGTAGCTGTCTGCTAATACTTCACCAGCTTCAACCCGCTGTCCTTTCACGACCAACGGCCGTTGGTCGATACAGGTGCTTTGGTTCGAGCGTGTGTATTTGCGCAGTTGATAGGTACGAGGACCGCTTTCGCCGATCACAACAATCCCATCACCCACAACGCTGACAACTTCACCAGCTTCGGCCGCAACCACAACCTGACCAGAGTTCAAAGCCGCTTGAGGCTCCATGCCTGTACTTACAACAGGTACATCTGGAATCAAGAGAGGAACAGCTTGGCGTTGCATGTTCGATCCCATCAAAGCGCGGTTCGCATCGTCATGTTCCAAGAATGGAATCAATGATGCTGAAACACCAACGATCTGACGAGGTGCAACGTCCATGAAGTCTACGCGAGACACATTTGCAAACGAGAATGCTTGATTCCGTTTTGCTGGAATACGACGGTCAACAAACTGACCGCGATCGTCCAATTTCGCATTACCTTGAGCAATGGTGTAGCGATCTTCTTCATCGGCCGACATGTAGATAATTTCGTCGGTGATAAATGGAACAACCGCAACTTCATCAAGGTTTGCCTTTTTAATCGCATCGAAGTGTGCTTCGGTAATTGTGTCGCCAGCTTCTACGATGTCGTCTCCGTTATCATTGGTGATGTCAGAGTACGCATCATGGCCGACCATTGCAGGATCATCTCCAGCAAATTGACCAATTACACGGCGATATGGTGTTTCGATAAATCCATATCGATTAACCCGAGCATAAGTCGCCAAACGGCCAATCAAACCGATGTTTGGACCTTCTGGCGTTTCGATTGGGCAGATACGGCCATAATGGCTGTGATGAACGTCCCGAACCTCAAAGCCTGCGCGCTCACGGCGGAGACCACCAGGACCCAATGCCGAAATTGTCCGTTTGTGAGTTAGCTCAGCTAGCGGGTTGGCCTGTTCCATGAACTGGCTCAATTGAGAGCTACCAAAGAACTCGCGAACGGCCGCAACAACTGGGCGGATGTTTACCAATGAAATCGGTGTTACGTTCTCGTCGTCTTTAATCGACATACGTTCACGTACAACACGTTCCATCCGGCGCAGACCCACACGCAATTTAGCTTGGAGCAATTCACCAACCGTTTTCACACGACGATTGCCCAAATGGTCAATATCGTCTGGACGTGCTTCTTGGTTGTTGATGCGAACCATGTGGCGCAACATTTCAACAATGTCTTGCTGAGTCACCGTGCGGTGCTCGCCAGGAACATCATTTTGTAAGCTCAGACGCTTGTTTAATTTGTAACGTCCAACACGGGCAAGGTCATACCGACGGTTGTCGTACAACTGCTCGTACAAGTATTGGCTAGCGTTCTCCAATGTTGGAGGGTCGCCAGGACGCATTCTTTTATAGAATTCAATTAATGCTTGTTCAGCGATGTTTTTATCTGGATCCCAAGCTGGCTCTTGCTCGATGGTCCCTGGCAGATAAAGATGTTCTCCGTTGTTATCAACATCTTCGAATAGGGCCATGATCTCTTCATCGGTTCCTTCTTTAATAAGAGGATTGCCCAAACCATCATCAACGGCCGCCATAGCACGCAAGAAGAGCGTCGCAGGAACTGTCCGTTTACGGTTGAACTTGATGGTGAGATAGTCAGTTTTACGAGTTTCGAACTCCATCCAAGCACCACGGTCTGGGATGAGTTTCGCCATTGCCAAAGGACGGCCGGTCGCTTTCTCAGCTTCAACTTCGAAATAAGCACCCGGCGAGCGGATTAGCTGACTAACTACAACGCGCTCTGTACCATTAATAATGAAGGTACCTGAGTCTGTCATAAGCGGGAAGTCGCCCATGAAAATGTCCTGAACAATTGGTTGGTCAAGATCTTGGCGATAGAGGAGGACTCGCACATATAGAGGAGCCGCAAAGCTCATATCTCGCTCAACACACTCTTCGACAGTATATTTTGGTTCTTCAAACCAATATTTCAGATCAAATCCATCTGTTTCTGGAAGATCACATGGGAAATAGAGTTTGAGATCGCCGTTATAGCTTTCTATCGGAGAAATCTCTTGAAATAGTTCAGTTAGGCTTTCCGCTTTAAACTGAACAAACGAATTAAGCTGAACGTCAATTAGTTTTGGCAACTCAAGAGTGGTTGTTGCCTTGGCATAATTCTTCTTTACGCGAACTGTCATTATTCAGATCTGCTCCTGAAAATGGGTTACTTTTCTGTCAAGCTCAACTCTAATTAAAATTAGAATTGAGCCATGCACTTGGTTTAGAGCAAAAAATGGCTTACCCTTGCTCTGGGACAAAGCCATGTAGCTGCTCGAATATTTTTTTTGTAAGAACGTGGGTTTAACTTTTGATTGTTGAACAAGCGCAAATCGCCCAGCGAATGGGTGAATAGAGTATCCTATCAGAATAAGTCAATATGTCAAAGGTTTGATAAAGGAATATCAAACAAATTACGTTACGCTTATTTTTGCCTACACAGACATCAATTTTCTATAAATCAATTCAATCTGCTTCACTGCGGCCGACCAAGTAAATCGCTGTTCTATGCGCTGGCGAACCGATTTTCCAATTCGTTCGCGCTCGGCCGGCCGTTTGGCCAAATCAGCCACAGCATTGGCTAACCCCTCGATATCGTGGGCATCGACCCAAACCCCCAAGTCATCCAAATATTCTCGATGGACGTGTGTATCAAACGCCACCACGGGTAGCCCCAACGCCATGTAGTTCAAGATTTTACCGCTTCCCTCCGTGGTCGATATTTTAGCCGTAATCGCTATGTCACCCGTAGCCAGCATGAGAGGCGCGTCGTCATACTTCACCTTGCCGGTCAGCGTAACACAGTCAGTCACATCATAGTCACGGGCCATGCCGCGATAATGATCGACATTGGGGAACCCCATAATCAAAAAATGAATATCCTCTCCCCTATCTTTTAGCATGCGGGCGATTTGTAGCAGATACGGAATCCCCTGATAGTCAGTGAGCAGGCCAAGATAAACCACCAAGGTCTTATGAGCCGGAATGTTTAAGTGCGCCCGCACCGCTTGTTTTTGGGCATCAGAAAAACTGGTGGGATCAAAACGCTTAATATCCACGCAGTCAACCAGCGGCTGGATCCGCTCATCTGGCACACGGTATTCATAATGTAGCGAATGATGGGCCCGCTCAGAGCTGGTCAAGATCATGTCCGGCCGCTGATTGATAAACCGCTCGGTGCGACGGATCAGCCGATGGAACGGACTGCTATGGCGCAAAAATCCGTGGTCTATCATTTCGGCCGTCAAACTGCCTTGAAAATCAAACACCAGCGGCTTACGTAACAGGGCTGAAACAACCCATCCGATCAAAGCCCCTTCATGCATGTGCGCATGGATAATATCCGGCCGCTCTTTAATGGCTACACGCAGAGACTTGATTGCTAAATAGACATCAAACACCAGCTTGTGACGTGACGAGCCAACCTCATAATCCACCCGATAAGGGATCGGAGCCGTGCGCCGAATATCAAAGCCGGGTAAATCACGCCCCTTATAATAGGTAACAATCGTGACACGATGACCTAACTTTTGAAGCGCCAGTGTCTCTTCCATGATGCGGATGTGACCACCATAGTCGCTAAAAAAGGATGTAGGCGCGATCATTAAGACCTTGATCGGTTTTTCCTGCTGAGTTTGACTCAAAGAGACTACCCCCGTCTCCTGCGGTTAAACATCCCACCCACAAACATATCGCGTAAATTTTGGGTTTCGACCTCGCTTGCTACACCCTCTTCCCATTGATTATCTTTGCGGGCCTGAAGCCAAATGTCCCGTTCAAACGACCGCTCGGTAATCAGCTGCCCAACAGCCTCTTCATCGGTTTTTTCAATCCAACCTTTAATCTCGGTTAGCGCTTCGATGTGTTTGGTCATCCAGTGCAACGTCGCATTTTTATCAGTAAAGATCGCTTTTGCCATCCCTTCGGCCTGATCCGAAAACTCGACCGTGCTGTTGGCAAAGCGCTCACCGGCCAAACGGCGCATATCGGTCCAAGCGGTTTGTGAATGCAACGCCTCGAACAGTGCCAACTGAGATAGTTTTGGGAGCAAGTCTAAAGCGGTTGTGTAGGTATCGTATTCGGCCGTATCGATAAAGAACGGCTTGCTACCCAGCACCCCGCCTAAAGCGCGCACCGTATCTACGGCCCCGCTATCAACTTTAGAGGATGGCATCATACAAAACAAACTGTCTCGGAACAGATTGGCATCGGCCGACTCAAGCAAGTCAGCCCCAGCAGGGCCAAAGGTGTTCACACTTTGCACCGGAGCAGAATTTACAAAAAAGCCTTCGGGCAAATATTTGTCAGCCAGCGCTTGTAAAGCCTGCGCTTTGGGTGATAGATGGGTGATGACCGCATGGTCTTGCGTCAGCTTCCCGATCAACGGAAAGATTTTCTCCGTAGCGGCCGGGTCCAAATCTATAATGAGTATGTCGGCCGATTCTAATGCCGGTTCAAGTCTCCGCTCTTCGCGAGCAAAAAAGCCGCGTTCAACCGCTTTAAGGCCGATGTTTGGATCATCCGGGTCATGCCCAACCCGTACAAGATCGGGCAAGCCATCCTTAACAGCAAGCGCCACAGACAGACTTGCCCGCGTTAAACCGATAAAAGTGATTGTTTGTGCTTGCATATTAGTTTTTTGCCATTGGCTCTTAGCCGTTGGCTATTGGCTTTTCGAGACAAAAGCTAACGGCCAATGGCTAGGAGCTAAAAGCCAGATTACCATCCCATGTCGTCAGCGACCCAACCAAGGTCGATGCTTTCAAGCGTTTCGCGGCTTGGCACACCTTCAGCGTCCCAGCCAGCTTGGTCATAATACATATCAATCGCTTGTTCAAGTTCGCCACGATCTAACAGGATGCCGTCGCTCCGGCCGCCTTCGAGCGCTTTTTTGAACAGCTTTTGCGGCAACATATCGTCTGCACGGGTCAACCCTTCGCGCAGGTTATAAGCCCGCATTAG
>JAHDGV010000021.1:0-6428 GCA_020631655.1 Chloroflexota bacterium
GCCGAAATGCTTAAGCAAAACTCAGGTTAGTTAACCCACAGTTCACCATGTCACTCCCTCACCCGCCCCTTTGGGGCACCCTCTCCCCAAGGGAGAAGGAAATTAGAACTGCCGAGATTTGAGATGGGGCTCTTAAATCTCGGCGGCTGAAACAGTAATTTCCTCAGGCTTTAACAGCCTCCCCCTCCACCACAATTTATTCCACCGCCAGCATGGGTAACAGCTACTCCATCGAAACCTAGTCCTGTTGCCACAATTCCGCCACCAAAGCTCAAGGCCAAAGCCAACCATATTATTAAAACCGCTTTATTAATTTTTTGGGTGTTCATCACGTCTATCTCCTTAATTGAGTTCTCTTGAAATAAAAAGGAGGGTTTTGAGATGGAATTCCCGAATAGATGAAGAAATTTCACCCACCCGCTTGCAAGAAATCTTTACCCTGTCTGCAATCTGTGTTGCAGTCGTTTTTTAACTTGCCCATAGAATAATTGACGGCCGTTCGAGGATCGCTCGAAAAACGTTCGAGTTTCATGCCACTGGAGCAAAATCTGCTCATAAATTCAAGACAATCTTGATTGGTATTTGGTCATTAACTAATCCATGTTGCTATAATCAGAATTTGGGAAATTACATAGGATGGGAAAATTGTGACCGAATCACCAAAGCTGTATACATTTAACGGCCTACAGCTACTTGAGGATGGTCAAACCCCGTCAAAAATCGGCTCACGCAAGGCAGAGGCACTGTTAAGCTACCTTGTCTTAAACCCAAAGCCTCAGCCTAGAGACGTGCTGGCAGACCTGCTGTGGGACGATCGTACCCAGCAACAGGCGATGTCTAATTTGCGGCGGGAGCTGAGTGAGCTACGCAAGAAATTAGCCCCGTATCTGCGAATCGAACGAGATTCTGTAACATTTGACTCGGCCGCTGGGTTATGGGTCGATGCGCATGTTCTGAAAGAGTCTATTCACAAATTTAAGTCAGCGCCTTCTCCAGATCTGGCCATTCAGCTCGCTAAAGATCTAGACATCTATTCAGGCCCTCTATTGGCCGGTTTTTATGTTCGAGAGGCCTCTCGATTTGATGACTGGTTATTCACGGAAAGAGAACACTGGCACCATCTGATAACTGAGACCCTTGAAAAACTAGTTACGTTCTGCCGCAACAATCACTGCTTAACAGATGCCATCCCTATCGGCCGACGCTTGATTCAGCTTGACCCTTTAGTTGAAAGTGGCTACCAACTGCTCATGCAAATCAATGCCCAACTAGGAAAACGAAACGAGGCACTGGAAATTTTTAAAAGTTGCAAAGAAATTCTGTTTACCGAATTGGGGGTTGAACCTGATGCTGAAACCATTAGGTTGTTCGAAATTATCCGAAAAGGAGAAATTGAAAGGGTCGAGACAATTTCCTTAGATAGCCTTGTCAGTAATGAGGCTAACCAAATTCTCGCCGAAAAATTGATCCCATTTCAGGCCCAGCCTCTTATGCCACATTATGTAGAACGTGAAACCGAAACGGCCGAAATTGAGCGTTTGATCTTAGAGCAACTTGCTACAGAGGCACCTGAAACTCGTCACAGCCTAATCATCGCCCCAGTTGGTATGGGTGGTATTGGCAAAACGGCTTTAGCCACATACCTCGCACATCGGCTCCAAAATCATTTTGCAGATGGCGTACTTTGGGGCAATCCGGCCACCAGTGACCCTCTTTCCATTTTAGATCTGTGGGCAACGGCCTATGGGCATGACTTCAGTCAGCTCAATGATTTACAGAGCAAAAGTAGCGCGGTACGTGATCTACTATCTACCAAACAAACTCTAATTGTGCTGGATAACGTTGATCAAGCAGAAGAAGTTAGGCGGGCTCGGTATCTACTGCCAAATCATCACCAATGTGTTGTCCTGCTAACAACCCGGAGCCATGAAGTCGCTGCATCGCTAAATGCCCGGCCGATTGAAATTCGAGAGCTAACATCTGAAAATAGCGAAAAACTGCTAACAGAAATTTTGGGAGAAGACCGTGTACACAAAACCCCTGCCGAAACAAAGTCAGCCATAGAAATTGCCCAGCATCTACATCATTTACCATTGGCCTTAGAAATTGCGGCCCAAAGGCTTCGGTCACGACCCAGCATGCCTTTGGCTTCAATGGCCAATCGACTGGCACAATCAAAGCAACGTTTGGGACTTAAAATCACAGATCAGGAAGTTCGCACATCATTTTTGTTTAGTTGGGAGGGGCTGAACCAAACGGCTAAATCTATTTTTATGGCAATGGGGCTTTTTGCCGGCCGAAACTTTAATGCAGATTCAATTGCTAGCATTGTACAAGTGGCTGAGCCACAACTTAGTCTCTTTGATGTCGAAGACGAGCTCTATGGCTTAGCAACACTATCTCTGGTTAAATCGAATCAAGATGGGCGCTTTCACCAGCATAGGCTACTGGCTGATTTTGCGGCCGAACAGCTCGAACAACAGCCGGAGCTTTTGGCCACTTATCAACAACGGCTGATCACCTTCTATTTAAACCTTGTATCCAATATTGGAATCGATTTTGAACGATTAAGCCCGGAATGGGGGCAGCTTGAAGCGGTGTTTGATATTGCGTACCAAACTCAAGCGTGGCGTCAACTTATCCAGCTTTCTGAGCAACTGACACCAGCGTGGGAAGCTCGCGGCCGGTACAGCGAAGCCCGCCGGGGCTACGCCTTAGCGCAAGATGCAGCCAAAAAACTGGAATCGATGGAGCAAGAGGCTGAAATTTTGTTGGGCTGGGGAAGAGCATGCTTGGAGCAAAACGAGTATGCGGATGCAAAGGATAAGCTAGAAGAAGGGCTGGCACTTTATCACCGTTTAGAGGAAGGGGATGGGATTGCGCAGGCCCTTTATCATCTGGCCCGAATCGCCATTGAGCAAAACCGCTTTGTAGAGGCCAGAGAGTTATTAAACCAAAGCAAAGGTGTTTTAGAGGGATTTGATAGCCGGATCGGAATGGGTGATATCCATCTACTTGAAGGTGTGGTGGCAATCACAGATGGGTTTCAATTGGATGAAGCCGAGCCGGTGCTAAATCAAGCGCTTGACCTATTTAAATCAAGTGGGAATTTGATTGGCACATCAGACACGCTGCGCGCATTGGCCCACGTTGCGCTAAAAAAACAGGATTTAGAATTGGCTGAAAGTCTTGCGTTAGAGGCCAAAGGGGTCAGCGAAAAACTGAAAAATCGTAGCCAGCTCGCATCTAATTTATTTGTCCTGACGGTAATCTATCGCGGTCAGGGAAAATTGGATCAGGCAGAGTCGGCCGGGGAAGCAAGCTTGGCCATTGTGCGACAGACAGGTGAAAAGCAAACAGAGGCGTTAATCTTGCGTCAGTTGAGTCATTTGCACGCATCCCGAGGGGATTATCAGACTGCATTGGACTTAACCCACCAAAGCTTGGTCTACTTTCAGAATTCAGGCATTTTGCTTAGCCAAGCTTTTACAATGGAAGATTTGGCCGTCTTCTATCAAAAGTCAGGTGATTTTGACGAGGCAAAGCGATATTTGGATAAGGCTGAGTTACTTGCAAAGCAGCTCAGCCACATCTCTTTGATTTCTAAAATCGGCCGGTACCGCCAAGAATTCGGCTTTTAAAATTCAGCTACTGAGCTCTCTATCCGCCGCCGGGATCAATATTAATTGGCCGTGGATCTTCCTCACCAAACACCGGTGGTGTTGGATTTTCATCCTCTTCCTCAACATCCCCTTCAGATTCGGCCGGTTGGTTGTTTTCCGCTTCTTCATCTTCTGGGTCATTCGTCAGCTTGCTAATTGCCAACTTTGCGACCGCCACGGCCGCCATCAGGGCCAATAGCCACTTGAGTCGATTAAATATTTTGTTCATGATTTCTCCTTTTTTTGATGAACTCTATTTGTAAAATTTTTGCGCTGGATAAACATAACGCCCTTCGGGCTTTAACAATCAATTACTCTACCCACACACATCCGGCCGTTCGGCCGCGTGATCTTCCGGCCATTCATCCGCCGATAGGTCACAGAGAGATTCGTGCACCGGCCGGTTAGCACACGTCTTGCTGTAAGGTTTCGTTTCAAACAAATCTACCCATTCACCCAGACTAAAATTGCGCGGAACATGCTCACAAGCGGCTTTTAGCTGGGTGTCTAAGAATGGGAACTTTCTTACCATCCCATTGGCATCAACCGTAGCAAAGCGCTCGCCATTTTCAACGATTTCTAGCCCTACCATTTGATTTGTATGCGGTGCGGCCTGATAGTTGGGTGCGTCAGGCACCTGACCCGCGTCGATGGTCCACAGATCAACAGTGCCTACTTGGCTCCCAGCCGTCAGCAACTGTAGTTGATTTTGATCTTCTGCTTGCTGTCTAAACACCATAAACTCCACAGCAGATGCATCGGCCGGAATAACAAGCTTATCCTCAAATCGATTTGCCAGATCAAACAAATGCAACTGACTACTGGCGGCCGCCACATGTGAGCCGCTGGGGGTGAACGCAAGGGCGCTAACTTCTCCAATTCTCCCCCCATCCGGTTTATCAAGCTCTTCCGCCAGAGTCGGCGCGTCCCAACTGCCACTGTTCCAGACTGACAGCCAATCACCCTGTTCATCGCTAAAAATAACGGCCAAATAAGCGTCATCTTTTGAAAACAGCATAGAGCTCGCCACTGCCCCTTCCCGGCCTTCGGGAGGTTCGAGAACGGTTTCACCGTCTCGTGACCAAATGATTAGATTTTCGCTGTCAGATAGGGCCAACCACTCGCTATTGTTTCCGAAAACCGCTTTTATATCTAAATCGCCCGTTAGTTCTGGCGTGTCGATTGAACCATTCACATCCCAAATCTGAAGTGACTTAGTCGTCCCATCCAGCAAGACTACAACCACTAACTCTCCATCTGGAGAAACCTGGGAAACCTGAATAATCTCAGCATCAGAGGACGCCTCCAGATTAATCGGATCCGGAATATCCAAGATGCTGTCTTGTAGTGGATTAAACTGGATTTGATTGCCGTCTACAAACGTGGCAAACGGGACGCCTTGTCGCCGTAAGGTATTCAAAAACGATCCGTTGAGCGGCCTGACCCCCGTAACACCCACCTGATTGCGTTGACCCAAGTGCCAAACGCGCGGTCTCCAGGTTACCTCGTTTTCACCCTGAACAGCATTCATCGTCATCAATGATGGTTGATCGTCTTCTGATTCTATTAGCTGGTATTCACCATTTCTCACGGCGCTATTCCCCAACAGAATTTGAGTATGTATATCCGGGAATTTCCCATCTCCTTTTTCCCAAATGCGCAGAGAGCCGTCTTGCTGGCCTACAATTAGTCGAGACTCATCGGCCGAAAACAAAATGCTTGATATCGGATTAACGTTACCAGTTGAAATCGAGCCAGGTTCTTCAGCAGTACGCACACGATTATTTCGAATATCCCAAAAATAAACCACGCCATCTTGCCGACCTACAAAAAGCTGTTGTCCGCTGGGTGAGACCGACAATGAGGTGATCCCTACACCAGTTGTATTCTCGAGATCTCGATACTTCGTATCAGGATCCTGCTCATTCACCAACCAGCGTCTTAGTAAGCCTGACTGCCCTCCAAACACAAATTCAGAATCATTTGGCAAAAAGGCGATAGCGTCTATCGAAGAAATCTGAGTATGAAACGAGCGTGCCACAAACGAAGTTTCTGCCATTGTCCATAAATAAACTTGTGACTTTGTTGGCTGTTTCAGTGCAGAACCAGCTATAGCCACATACTTATTTGATGGCGAAATGGCGATCGCGGTCACAGTCCGTAGATCGTTTGTCAAGTTAATCGGCCGAATTTCTACCCCTTCTAAATTAAACAAAGTCAGGATTACCGAACCGTCCCCACCTTCCGGCAATTTTGTAGAAATTAGACGCGTGCCATCCTGCGAGAGAACTAAGCGACCAGCCTGCCCCTTCACCCCATCAAACTCAAACAAAGGCTCCCCGAAATCTTCTCGATCCCAGATCAAAATTGTGGGGGTTTTAGTCTCCGGGTCAACCATTTCAAGCGCCATGCGCTTCCCATCGGCCGAATACGAAAAGGCCATATCGTTGTTAATAACGACCGGCTCTCCGTCTACGTGTGGCCTCTCGGCCGATTCCCAAGCGGGCTTCGAAAAAGTCGTCTGTGACAACTTGTCAAACTGGCCATAAAAGAATTCTTCTGCATTGGATGGGGTTTCAAGATTCTGATTTTGTCTAAAGATCCCGACCGCCATCAGCCACAGCTTCTCTGACTTAGTCTGTTCCAAGTTTAGGCCGGTTTCAAATGCACCCGACTCGGCATTTAATGCCAACCGAAGCGCCTGATCTCGCAAAGAAATAGCCAATCGCTCCTGTTCTTCCGCACGCTGTTTCTCAGCCACGGCTA
>JAHDGV010000021.1:6528-32072 GCA_020631655.1 Chloroflexota bacterium
AAAGAAATAGCCAATCGCTCCTGTTCTTCCGCACGCTGTTTCTCAGCCACGGCTATCGCTTCTGACTCTCTGGCTAATTGGGCGGATTTTACAGCCTCCTCTCGTGCAGTCACCGCAACTTCTTCGGCTGCTCTGGCCGCAATAGCCGACCGCTCAGCATCAGCTTGGGCAGCAACCGCAACTTCTTCGGCAGCTTCAGCATTATCTCTCTCAGTTACGGCCGTCTTCTCAGCTTTAAGTGCTGTTTGCCGCTCCATCAATGCCCATCCTGCCAACACCATCAGAGCCATAATGGCCCCAATAACCGCAGTTCTTAAAATCAGGCGGTCCCTTTCCGCACGCGCAACACTTGCCTCAATAAAAGCTGTTTCACGCCGATTCAGCAGTTGGGGGGACCAACCTTTTACTTCTTCCAGATGGATATTTCGATTCCAAAGATTTGACTGGAGCACATCAGGGCCAGACCAGTTACTTACTACTTCTCCAAGCTCGCGCTGAATGGGTAATAAGGTGGCTGACTCAGATTGCCATGCTTCAAACAAAGGCCAAACGTGAACCAGTTGGCTGTGTGCCAGACTTAAACTTTTGCTCCCAACAAGCAATCCTCGTTCTTTAAGGTGACTAATGACCAAGTTAACTCGCTTGTTTTCCTCGGTGTCGTCAAATTCGAATTCGGACCGATCAACCGACGGCCGAATTTGATTCCCGTCCGATTCAGTGGGTTGAATCAATCGCAACATAAGCCGCTTCATCGATAAACGGTAAGTAGGGCCAGGCAAATCTCGATAAGCTTTATCGAGCTGTTCTCCCAATGCACCGTCCGCATTCGCCAGATTATCGCCGGTAACTACTTCTAAACTATTTGGATCTTTTCCCGACAGGTAACTGTCATACATCTTGTACAACATGTTAGATAACAGCGGAAGAGAGACAGGGGAGATAAATCTATCAATCAATGCATCCACTAAGGCCGGTGGCTCAAAATCTAACAACATGCGATTCGCAGGGCCGGTAATTGTTTCACGTAGTGCCTCGCGATCAAGAATTGGCTCTAGCTGATAATGATGTATTGAATTTAACTGAAGCCAATCAGGCTCATTTTCGATCAGATCTGAACGAAAAGAGATTAGGAAATTAATCGGCCGGGTTCTCTCAGACTGATATCGTTGAAATTGAGAAATGATGGTTTCTAAAGCGGATGCGGCATTTCTATTGTTTTGATGTTCAAGAACAAACAACAGCTTGCCATGTTCTCGTTGATCCAGATCTTCCAACTTATCAAGCGCGTTCTGAATGGCGGTTTCAAGCTGTATGTCTGGGTCATTCGGTATCAGCACCACCCACTGCTCGGACGGAGATTTCCCTCTGCTTCTGGTCTTTAATGCAGGGATCACACCGGCTTGTATTAAACTTGTCTTGCCAACCTTCGCATCACCAGAAATGACAAATATTTCCCCCTGCTCGCTTTGATTTCCATGCGTTTCGATTAAATTTGTAACAGCTTCAATTTCTGTTTGTCTGCCAAAAAACAAGGCTTGATCTTTTTCTTGAAATGGCTCCAACCCCAAATATAGGTTGCGATCCCCCATGGTTGGCAAAGTAGCATAGTCAAAAGATTTTGATTCAAACAGAAATTCCCCAGCATCTGTATATCGACGGCCGCTCTTATCTTCAGATAGCGGAAATAGCTGAGGAGTTTGGTCATGTGATTCAGCGTGAGCAAGTTTTTTGACACTATTTTTTAAATAAACAATCAGTTCGCTTGCCAGAAAAATACCGTCTTTTCGATAAGAGTCTAATTCAGAATCGCGATAAGTTTCGCTCAAAGCCCGAATCAGCGAGAGTGCAAATGGGGAATGCCCTTCTGTTCGCTCACGGGTCCCAAAAGTGTCTAATGCCTTTTCTTGCTGTCCGGCCGAAGTCAACACCTGATAGACAGGATGGTTTAAATAACTCTCGTACTGCTCACGATAAGTTTTCTGATTGTTGCTCCATCCACGGGTTTTAGCAGGCCGGCCGGTCCATCTAAATACACCGGCGTGACAGCAGTCTAAAATGACCATTTTGTGATGGCACACCAGCCCGTCCAGCGCATCCCGCACCTGTTCCATGGGCACATAGGTGTTGTGTTGCCCACGCACCCCATCGGCCGGAACTAAAAAGCCAACCTCACGGCCGTCGTCTAACTTGCCACGCGTACCGTGCCCAGCAAAATAAAAAACAAGCCGGGTGTTTACATCTACAATTTTGGGCAGGTCCTGCTCCAACAACTTTACCAAGCCATCTTTTGTTAAATCTTGATAGATGAGGGTGTTTTGCTCAGAACCCGGTTCTTGGTGAGATGGTGTATGGGCTGGTCCCATCTCATAACCATAGTCGAGCAATACCTGCGCCAGTCCAGTTGCATCGTTAGCCGGGGTATCAAGCGGATCAATCCCATTGGCATATGATTCGATCCCGATCATGACGGCAACTTTTGAAAAGTTCCGTTTCTTTTTCCTACCTAGTTCTCTAAGCCGATTACCTTCACCCATCTTTTTAACGTCCTTAGTCTCTTATCCACTTGGCTTCAGCTGGACGATTGGTCGTGAACGATGTCTCGGTAGAGTACCAATCCGAAACCTTCTTCGGCCGTTTTTTGCGCCCCAACTCCCGCGTGTTAACCCGGTGCATTAGCCGACTCAAAGTATCTGGTTGAGGTAAATCTTCAGGAATCGATTTTGTTTGATGAACCTTTTCCGGCAGTGTGTCTTGCTCAAGCCGTCTAGCATAACTCTCTTCGGTTGTCACAAGTAGTTTTAACGTGTCTCGCTGAGAGGTTTGGCCTCGGGACCAAAGCTCATCAGGCACAGTCCCTTCCAGCGCCTCTTTATCAAACAGCCAATACAGTTCACCGGGATCAAGCCATTCCCCATCACTTTCAGTAAGTGATATGATTTTGAAGCGATCTGTTAGATCAAACAACATGCAAAACAATCGTCTTTTGCTAACGTTCTCTAGCGCCATGCGGAACTCAGGCGCTTGCCAAAAGGTTTCTCCACCTTCCTCTGATTCAATTTTCTGATAATTTAAAACAATCTCTTGATCGGCCGGGACTCTCTCCCAATTCAAACCATTTTTCACTTCAAAATGCAGTCGCACCGCGTCTGAATCAAGCTGGTAGGATGGGTTGTGGAGCTGGAGTAAATTTTGCCAGCGGGCGATATGTTCTAATTGCCCAGCTAGGGTACGGAATTCTTGAGCACTATCTGCCACATCCCCAACAAACTTACCAGAAACAAGAGAGTCAACTTCGCCTGAGCGAAATATTTTATACCCTTCGCTGGTCACTCCGACCCATAAGGCCGCCATCTCTTCTTTCTTCGTAGACTCGATCAAAATTGACGGAGTTTGATCTATTCCAAAACTACCGATTGCATCATCCACGGCCGATACCATCTCAGCATCCCCATTTATCAACACCAGCAAAGGATCAATCGGAATGTCGATAATAACCGCCTTGTAGGTCGTAAACTCGTACAGCTCTTTGCCCGAAGTCAGGTTGATCTGACTCTGAGTAGCCATTACTTTCACAATGTCGGCCGTGTGGGTGCTTTTTGTTAAATCGTGCAGATCTTTGGCGGTTGCATCAAATGGGAAAAGGGCCAACCGAGTCGTCTCATCCCCACGCGGATCTACAATGCCGTGAATGGCTCCAGCATCAACCACCCACTTAAATTCTTTGTGATAGCTGACAGTAAAATGTGACGGTGTGGCTTGAATAGTGCCGCCTAAAAACGGTCGACTTAATAAGTCTGCATTATCAGATTCAAGCTGTGGCGACTGCTCAGAAACTCTGGCTTTGACCAAAGCGTTAACCCGCATATATAAATCGCGATAGGTTAAATGGCCGGCCGTTTTGAGCGAATCAAGCAGAAAATATGAAAATATCCCCTTTGGGGTCCCATTAATCGGCAGCTCTTTTGCAAATTGCTGTGACAAACAAGCCGCGAGCAAAACGTGGTCAGTTTTTGGGATAGTTATGCGCCCTTCCACATCAGAGCCCGTTTTAACCAAATCACTAAAATCAGATTGCATAAACAGCAAATCATCTACAGATCTTTCCAGCTCATCATCAGGTGCTTGTCGAATACCAATCTGATCCGAGCGAGTACCTGTGCCAGAATGGCAACAGTCAAGAACAACGGTTATCTCAGCTCCATTTTGCCCCACGTCGTAAAGCAGGCATCCCAACTCCTTGTCTACTAAGTCCCCCACTTTATTTTGTCGGCTGTCGTGCAAAACAAGCGTTTCCATAAACCCATCAGGTTCTAAATAAGCTAAATCTTGCGGCACTTTAGCCCGTGATCCATGACCGCTAAAGTAAAAAAGTACCTGATCATTCTTTTGCGCTTTGCCCAAATGATCCCGAAAGGCGTCAATTACATTTTGACGCGTAGCCCGTTCATCTGTTAACAACAGTGATTCGTATCGAGCGCCGTCTTGCCCAACACGTCCTTCAAGGTATGCATCAAATTCAGTTATATCTTGCTTACACCCTCTCAGATTAGGTACTTCTCCCAGATATTCATTTACGCCAACCAACAAAGCGTACACAGCCTTGGTCATCTTTTCCTCTTTATTTTTTTACAAAACGGTTTGCACTGGCACAGAAATTGCACATCCAAAGAACAATTTGAAAGCACAGAAGTTGATGCACACTTCCTTTATTCAACAGCCTGATTCTAAGTATAAACGTAATTTTTCATGCGCCCACAGGTTACTTCTATCAGATTTTAGCTTAGTGGCGGGGCCAAGCTGTATCCCATTGGGGGGACAAAAATGGGTACAAAACCAAAAAGGAGCAACTGGCTCAATTCTGAACCAGCTACTCCTCTGTTCTACACCAGTATCTTTGACATACTAGATGCTACGTTAAAACTAATGGTTCAAGGCAAGTCCCTGCACTGTGAAAAGATCCAGCGGAGCTATTGATTCAGGCGTTGACGACCCAATCTGATCACCAGTTGCAACCCTAACGTTTTGACAAGAGCCATAGATCGGATAGTTGTAGCTTGGCGAGCCATACTCAGCAACGGTCCATTCTTTGTTTACAGGCCATTTGCTTGAGAAGATATTCCATCTAGCTCTCGCAAACAGATAGAACCGGATAAAGAAGGGTTGAACTGTGACATCAACATTGATACACCAGCGCTGGACCCCCGTACTCGTCGTAAACTCGACATACCCTTGGGTTGGCAGACCAACTTTGATCAAGTCTCCGCGTAAGGCTGCGCCACCTTGTGCAAACAACAGGTTTACGTACGCTTCACCAATGATGGTGATAGATACGGCCGGGGTAATGCGCAAACGAATCGCTTTGAAATCACCCGCACACACGTTGTTCGTACCAGCATCCATCGTCAAGTAAATAGATCCACCAGCTTTTACTCCAAAGCTGATTGGGATAATTCCCAAAACAAAGATGGTAACGCTCTTGTTAAAGATAGAGATATGCTTGTTCAGCAAGCTAATCGGACCAATCTCTTGGGTACATGAAATAAATCGGCTTTGATTTATCAAAGCTAAACGATTGTTTAGCACGCTTACACTGACATTCACGTTGTAGCCGGTGCTACCGTTGAATCTACTTTCAGCATTGGCGCTAGCCACATTGTAGTTGGGCAAAACCTGCCAAACATATGCATCAACCCGTTGGGACGCGCGAATATATAACCCACCTCCAAACTGATTGGACTCAGGCGGAGTTGCGTAATACAGGCTACCGGGTAACCGAACCCCTACATATTGATTCCCAAAGTTCTTACCCCAGTTCCGGCTAAATGCGGTCTCAACACCATCTGGTGATTTGGAACGCACAACATGATCAACACTCGAAGGTGCTCGTGGTGAGCCTTCTTCTTCATCGATGTCGTAATCGTCATCCCAGAAATCCAAATAAAGGTCGATATACTCATCTAGCAACGCGGCCGCTTCTTCAGAAAGATAGGTCTCTTCTTCAAAGTCACGGTCGATCAACAGCTCAGCGATGATGTCACGCATCCAAGGTTCTAGCTCTTCATCCCACAAGGCAAAGATCAATTCCGCTTCGGCCGCTTCTCCCGGAATACCTCTCAGAGCTTCAAACGCAGTGATGTTAATATCTTCAATATCTATCGTATCTGTAACCAGATCTTCCCCAATGAAAATTTCATCGAATGTGTATTCAACAATCAGATCGACAGAGATGTCATCACCAATGTTGCCTAGAACGGTTAGATATAACAGAACATCATCAACAGTTTCAGCATTAATCAGATTTTCTTCAATTTCGATCAGAATCTCTTCTTCTAATTCAGCATCATATTCGTCATCAAAATTATCGACCATGCCACCTAAAACGGTTGCCGCTCCCGGTTGTAACTCTGATTCGTCGTCATTACTGATAGCTCGAACGGTCTCAACCGTCTGTGTCAAAGGCTTGGTAAGGGTCACCATATTGATCAAAACTTGCTGTTGAGCCGTGATGGTGGTTGAAGCGCTAATATTGGCTGAACGCATGGTTGCGTTCCCAAAGAAGCCGTTCAGGTAATCCTGCGCACGCGGTGTGCCAATCGTTCCCAATAGGTCGATATACAGCAATGCAACGTCTTCGTTATCAAGCACTTCGGCCAAACGGGTTCCGATCTTATCAATCACAACGGTCGCTTCGTCAGCATCGTGCAGTTCGATCATGCGCATGTAGTGAGCCGCATTGTCAGGCTCAGCTTCAAGCATGGCTAGCTCAGCATCTAGATCGATTGAGGCCAAATCAATTCGGCGGTCGTTGTTGTAATCACCTTCCAGCTCGCCACCAATGGTGTCGATGGCATACAGACCAAAATTAGCTTCGGCCGCCGCTCTGGTTCCCGCAGGTGCATCTTCAACCCCTTCTAGCATCAATGATCCGGTTGTTTTGGCCGAAGACCACACAGAAAGACCATCCGCCCCTTGATCTGGATCAGTATTAGCAGGGTCCTTCGTTCCGTCAGCGCTCATGTGATTTTCAATCACATTGACAGAGCTTAACACCCCATCATCTTTGCCAATGACCATATTTAGCGATGTATCGAGCTGAAGACTTTCAGGCCGCTCACCCGCCGTAGTCAATGTTTGATAATCGGCCGTTCCAATCGATTTAACAATGTGAATCCCATCCGATTTTTCTTCAACAACATATTGTGCGTTGTACTCACCTTGACCGCCTGTTTCCAAAACCGCATATTCATTCTGTTCTTGCAACGTAAGTTGAACAAAGTTCAAGATTCCCTTTTGCACATTGGTTGCGGTTGTTGACAGGTCAGGTTGACTCATGACCTCTGTGATCACACCATTTGCGGCTTGCTTAAAGCGTAATGGGGTTGCCAACTCATCAAGGAACACTTGGTCTTGTGCAACAATTTGCTGTCCCGCGTCAACAGAACTACACAAAAATGGATCGCGCATAACCAGCTGAGCATCGATTGTACCGTCTGCGCTTTTGCTCAGAATCGTGATATCAGCGTAAGCATTGATCCGTGTATTTGAAGGACTCTCCATATGGGTAGCTTCTTTATCACGGCTCATACTTTGGGTCGTAATTGCGTAATCATAAAGATAGGTGTAGACCTTTCCTTCTTCGTAATTTAAAACCCGCATTTGTGGTGCCGCCATGTCTGTACCAGCTAAATCAATGACCTCAGCTTTTTCTGCGGACCGTCCACTAAAGGCTTTCTGCAAAATTGGCAGAAAAATGCTGAAGCCAGAACTACCCGTCCGGTCAGGTGCCTCGCAATTTCCGGCCTCGGTCGTCTGCCCCATGGATCTGTGCGGGCTTGAAGCAAAAGCCGCAATTGGGGCAAATACATTACTAAACAGGGCTACCACCAGAATGATAGAAATCCCTTTGTGAATCCTGGAGCGATGCCATCGAATCCACCTTGAACTTGACTTAAACATAATTTGTCTCCTTTTTTGACAAACAAAAACTCTTTTTGGCATTAACAGTTGCCATCTAAGAATGGAGATTAGTCATATTTCGGTAGATTCGTGCCGGTTTAGAGGGACAATAAAGGGGACAAAATTCAAAATCAAAGATTTGTTTTTTACAAGATTCCCTCACAGACTTGACCCCGTACCATACTACAGGGTTTACAATTGCGGCACAAACTTAAAGGAGATCACCATGGAGTTGGTTGGACTAACTGCGGGCAAGCTGGCCAAAGCGGCCGAAGTAAATGTAGAAACTCTGCGCTATTACGAGCGTCGAGGGCTTTTGCCCGAACCACCACGCAAAGCGTCAGGCTATCGGGTTTACCCCGAATCGGCCGTAGACAGGCTCAAGTTCATAAAAGGAGCGCAGGTATTAGGCTTTACGCTTGAAGAAATTCAAGAATTGCTTGAGATGCGCTTAGATACAAAAACCAATCGGGCCGATGTGCGCCAACGAGCAACCAAGAAAGTGGCCACAATCCAGGAAAAAATTGATGCGCTTGAGCAAATGAAACAGGCTCTAGAACACCTTGTGCATCAGTGTCACGGTAGTGGTTCCTCGGCCGAATGTCCAATCCTTGAAGCGATCCCAACTTTCAGCGGCACTTAATAATTGCCGTTTTATCAAAATGACCGAAAAAACTTTAACCTTGCCGGTAATCGGCATGACATGCGCCAACTGTGTGAAAATTGTTGAGCGCAACGCAAAAAAAATAGACGGCGTCACAGACGCTACCGTTAACTTCGCCAGTGAGCGGGTCACAGTTAGCTATGATCCGGCCGCAAGTTCGACAAATGCTATCGCAGAAGGGGTTGTTGCCCGCATCGAAAAATCTGGCTTTAACGTCCCGACAGCCTCCATCGAGTTGCCCTTGCTGGGCATGACCTGTGCCAACTGCGCAAAAACCATCCAGCGCAAGCTAAACAAGGTAGATGGGGTGCTACATGCCAACGTCAACTTTGCCAACGAGCGTGCCACCGTCGATTATGTGGCTAGCACGGTTAGCAGGTCAGAACTGGTTGCGGCCGTACGCAACGCCGGATTTGACGTGGTTGAAGCGACAGACGGGGAAGAAATTGAAGACGCAGAGGCGGCTGCTCGCGAAGCTGAATACAACCATCAACGCCACCGGCTAATCGTCGGCGCGCTGTTTACCATCCCCCTATTTGTGCTCAGCATGAGCCGTGACTTTGGCCTGTTGGGTGACTGGGCGTGGGACAACTGGGTCGATTATCTATTCCTTGGCCTAGCTTCTGTTGTGCAGTTTTATGTGGGATGGGACTACTATGTTGGTGCGTACAAAAGTTTGCGCAACGGCAGTGCTAACATGGACGTTTTGGTTGCGATGGGATCATCGGCCGCGTACTTTTTTAGTATTGGTGTGCTGATCGCTAAGAATTTCAACTCCAACATTTTTGGGCATCACGTTTATTTTGAAACCTCGGCCGTCATCATCACCCTGATTGTTTTGGGCAAACTGCTAGAGGCGCGTGCCAAAGGACGCACGAGCGAAGCGATTAAAAAACTAATCGGGCTACAACCTAAAACAGCTCGCATCGAACGAAACGGCACAGAAGTTGATATTCCGATCTCAGAAGTTGTTGCAGGAGATGTGGTTGTGGTCCGGCCGGGTGAGAAAGTGCCGGTTGACGGCGTTGTTGTCAACGGTCGATCCGCTCTGGATGAGAGCATGATTACGGGTGAAAGTCTGCCAGTCTCAAAAACAGTTGGGGATGAGGTGATTGGAGCCACCATCAACAAGCAGGGATCGTTAAAATTCAAGGCGACAAAAGTGGGCAAAGAAACAGCCTTGGCTCAAATCATCAAATTGGTTGAGCAGGCCCAAGGTAGCCGTGCACCAATCCAGCGGATTGTTGATCAGGTGTCAGCTTATTTTGTTCCGGCCGTGATCGGTTTGGCCGTGATCGTTTTTGCGATCTGGTTACTGAGCGGCGCAGGCTTGGTTCCGGCCCTGCTCAGGCTAACGGCGATTTTGGTTATCGCCTGCCCGTGTGCGATGGGATTGGCAACACCCACATCGATTATGGTTGGGGTCGGCAAGGGTGCAGAAAACGGTATTTTGTTTAAAAACTCGGCCGCGCTGGAGCAGGCACACAAGCTCAACGCCATCGTTTTAGACAAAACCGGCACGATTACGGCGGGTGAACCGGCCGTTACTGATTTGGTTGTCAGCGAAACTTCAGGCTTTGACGCGACCAAATTGCTAACACTAGCCGCCTCGGCCGAGCGTGGTTCTGAGCATCCTTTGGGAGAGGCGATTGTGCGCCAAGCCAAAGAGCAAAACTTGGATCTGGTTACACCACAAACGTTTGAGGCAATTGCGGGTCACGGCATTTCGGCCGCAGTGGATGGCCACGAGATTTTGCTAGGCAACTTACGCCTGATGGAGCAAAAATCAGTCCATTTGAACGGACTTGGCTCCAAGGCAGACCAGCTCCAAAATGAAGCCAAAACCGCCATGTGGCTCTCAGTGGATGGTCAGGCCAGCGCCTTGATCGCTGTAGCCGACACAATCAAGCCGGGGTCAAAAGATGCGGTGCAAAAAATGCAGGATCTGGGCTTAACCGTGATTATGATGACGGGAGATAATCAGGCAACGGCCGAAGCAATTGCGGCCGAAGTAGGCATCGATCGTGTTTTTGCGGAGGTTCTGCCGAGCGATAAAGCCAACCATGTGGCTCAGTTGCAACAGGAAGGTTTTTCGGTTGCGATGGTGGGTGACGGGATCAACGACGCGCCTGCGTTGGCCCAAGCGGATGTGGGGCTTGCCATTGGCACCGGCACAGATGTGGCGATGGAAACGGCCGATGTGACGCTGATGCGGGGCGATTTGCGCAGTGTGCCGCAAGCGATTCAGCTTTCACAGGCCACGATGCGCAACATCAAACAAAATTTGGGCTGGGCCTTTGGCTACAATGTGGCACTAATCCCGATTGCGGCCGGAGTTCTAGCTCCGTTTGCGTGGGCGCCTGACTTTTTGCGCGAGCTCCATCCGATTTTGGCGGCCGGGGCGATGGCATTTTCAAGCATTAGTGTTGTGAGCAATGCCCTTCGCTTACGCAAGCTAGAAATTTAATCGACCCGAATTTGAAGGCGTTTCAGCAAAAACCAGATGTCTTCAAAATCAGGTAAATTTTTCTTTTGATCAGCGTTCTTACTTATTCGCGTCTTTTATTTTGTGGACGCGGATAAGTAAGAACGCTGATTTTGCTATATTTTCAGGCTCAGATTATTTTCTAAAAAACTACAGGCAGATTCGAATTCAAGTCGTGCAATTTTTTAATTTATGGTAATCTACTCGAGGTAGGGGCTACATTTTTAGAAGAAGTTATCTAAACTGACACACCGTTCCTGACAGGGAGAGCTCAAACATTTACTCTTACTGCGCAGTTCTTGAGTACCCGTCCACCTAACCACATCCTACACGCTAGAAATTAACTTCGTCACAATCAAATATTCCCGCCAAGGCATTAGCATGTGGCTCTCTAAAAGCTATTTGAGAGCCATGTTAAAGCTGACTTTAACGGCCGTGAAGAAACCGTAAATTTTGTATCCCTATGGGGATACCACAATTGGGTTAACTTACGGTCTAATCAGGAAGATGCAAAACAGACACACCAAGCTGTTTTGCCCGTTAGATGCTTAGAGCCTATCCAGAGAGGAGGAAAAATGTTCGATCAACCGATCAGCGGAAACGCTAACAGCTATGGGGACCTTGATGGAAATTACAATGCGATAGGAGAGGGTGCAAAGGTCTTGGTTAAAAACATCAACCAAGCTTTTTCACGCATCGATGAACTTGAAAGAGAAGCTCAAATCGCTGAGCGTATTTTGGCTGAGCGAATCAAGGCGGTTGCTTCGAGCCATCAACTAGCCATTCATGAAGCGAGGCATGCTACAAGATCAGCCAATCCCTATAAAGCGCTATTGAACTATCGGCTACGTGATGCTCCATATTTCTTCGGCCGAGAGGTGCCTACTTACCACCTCTATAATCGGCTCAAGGAAAACCCGCTTACAATTCTGCATTCTGCATCAGGGTCTGGGAAAACATCCTTGATCAAGGCTGGGCTTTCGTCCCAGCTATTGCAAGAAGGGCATTTGCCTTTGTACCTACGGCCGTTTAAACAAAATCCACAAATCAGCATTAAAAGAGCATTTCTGCCAGATTTTGATCGCCTAAAAGAGCTTGAGCGTTTCAAAGAGATGTC
This sequence comes from Chloroflexota bacterium, assembly GCA_020631655.1. Taxonomy (GTDB): domain Bacteria; phylum Chloroflexota; class Anaerolineae; order Promineifilales; family Promineifilaceae; genus WTJY01. Next base: position 18,751 of record JAHDGV010000021.1, read on the forward strand.
TTTAAAAGGATTTCTAGAGCGGGTTGTCACCTACCTAGGGGATCAGCAACTGTACATCTTCATCGATCAGTTTGAAGAGTTTTTTACGATGCAGAATAGCCACGATCGGCAGGAGTTTGCGCTTGAGCTCAAAGAGTGTGTTGACTCAACACTGCCGGTCCATTGGATGCTCGCATTGCGCAAAGAGTATTTCTCTGACCTACAGATTTTTAAAAGCTTAAATCCGTTTGGGAACGAGTATTTTCTTGACACATTTCAGCTAGCCGAGGCTAAAGAAGTGATCCTAAAACCGGCCTTAATGCACTATGTCACTTATGAAGAGGGATTAATTGCTCAGATTATCGATGACTTAAAGCAAGAAAATAGAGTTTCCCCATCGCACATACAGCTTGTATGCCACACCCTTTTTGAGGAATTGAAAGAAAGCCAAAATGGATCAGAAATCAAGCGATCTTTGTACATGAAAAAGCGCGGCCAGCCGGGTAAAGAGGGGCAGCCGGGATCAAAGGGGATTTTAGCCAGCCATCTTACCCGTGTTTTAAATCGCGATCTGGACCGCGAGGAGCGAAAAGTTGCCTCTCGACTATTTGAAGAGCTGGTTAGTTCTAATTCACAGCGAGTCGTCGTTGAAGAAGATGTTTTAAAAACCAAGCTAGATGATTTTGATTCGGGCGTGATTCAGAATGTGCTTGAAAAACTTGAAATGAGCCGACTGATTCGTAAAGAGTTAGACGACGCACAATATCCTGTATACGAGTTAGCACATGATTATTTGCTAACTGAAATTCAACTAGACTCGCGGACGCTTCAGCGGAAGGCTGCACAAGAACTACTTACCTCAGAGGTTAGAGCCTATACACAGCACAGGACTTTGCTGAGTGAGGAAAAATATAACATTATCTCGAGCCAACAGGGTTTCTTGAAAATTGATGCGGTTGGTGCAGAACTGCTCCGTAAAAGTAAACAGCAGATAGATGAAATTGAAAACGCTGAATTACGGCAAATTCAAAGACTGGCAGAGGAACAGACTAAACGTGCTGAAGAAGCAGAGGCGCGACAGTTGGCCGAGGCCCAACGGGCTGAGTCTGAGGCGGAGCGTGCAAGAGAGAGCATGTTTGCTAATCGTCAGCTCCAACGCTTGGCGCTAGTTTTGGCCGGAATGGCGATTATTGCCGTGGGGATGGCCGGATGGGCTTTTTGGGCGCGCAATCAGGCGGCAGAGAGTCAAAGGGCTGCTGAGCGAAATGAAGCTGTAGCAAAAGTTGAAACGTTACGAGCAGAAGAAGCAGAAAATGTTGCTGAAGTAAAGGCAGCAGAAGCAATCAAAGCGGAGGAGATGGCTCGAATTTCTGAGGAAAATGCAAAAGAATCAGAAGCTGCAGCAATAGAAGCACAAATGAATGCGCTGGCCGCACAAGCGAGTGCAGAAGAGGCCAATGAACGAGCTCAGACCCCCGCATTATTGGCGCTATCCGAAGAAATCCTACCTGAGGGAGTCAACCCATCTAAAGATGAATTTGACACAGCTATGTTAATGGCCATCCATGCGTTTAATAAAAACAAAAGCTTTACTGAAGACCCACCAGTAACCCTAGCCTCGATCAATGAACAATTTCGTGAGCTAGCTTTGTTTAATGCACAGCGGCCGGTCTGGACATCTGATAAATGGGGAGGCGAAGAACTTGCCTCTACAAGCCATATTTCTTTTTCAGCTGATGGAGAATGGGCGGTCTCTACCAAAGTACAGCCAGGATTTTATCTATGGCGAGATAACGATGCTGAATCACCCTACACATTTGACCTTGAAAATAGTGAGAAAAATAGTTTTGTAACCCACTTAAACATTTCAAATGACGGAACTCATTTTGTCACAATCAATAATCTAAAAGAAATTGATGTATGGAAAATCAGTAAATCTGAAGATCAAATCCCTTTGAGTATTGTCAAAATTGCTTCACCGCAAATTCCAGAAGAATTTGATTTCTCAAATTTATTCAGCCCCATCTTTTCCCCAGATGGAGATCTTGTCTTAGTTGGATCAAATATCGGCCGGGTTTTTTACTGGGACATGGATGCACTGGACAAAGAAGCTGCATCATTGAGAGGGCATCGTGGTAAGGAAATCACAACTTTGGCATTTTCGCCGGAGGGTGAGTTTTTAGCAACAGGCGGCCGTGAAAATATTTACTTATGGGATCTCAGAAAAAGAAGCTCGATCAATCGACTCAGAATTGATTTTATCAACGGCTTTGGAGCGGGCGATTACGCATCGGCATTGCAATTTTCGCCAAAGAAGAACATTTTGGCGGCCGGAGGGCAAGATGGAAATGTGCAACTATGGAACATCTCAAATCCATCTGCCCCTACACGATTACCCTCCACGTTCTTGGGTGATCCCGGAAGTCTAGCCTCTTCAATAAAATTTTCGGATGACGAAACCAAAATAGCGGTTGGGCAAGCAAATGGATCGATCTACATTTGGTCAACATTAACCCCCGAAACACCACGAATATTAGACGGAAACAACCTGACTGCCCCCAATTCATTCGCATTCTCAGATGATGATAATGCGCTGTTATCTGTAGACAGCCAAGATTCAAAGCTACGGGTTTGGGATTTAGGGTTACCTGAATTTAAGCGGTCCAAAATCAGAGGAGATGACTTCGGCCTCGATTCGATGGCTTACGTTGGCAACCAATCTAATTTAGTGACTTTCGGAGTTGATAAAAATCTGAAAATACTCGATCTGGAATCACTTCATTTATCGATCCTAGAAGTAAAAACGAGTAGAGACGGCTTGGTTTCAAAAACCACATTCTCAACCAACGGTGATTTCTTCGCACGTTACATAAATAATTTTAGCAACGACCGATTTGAAATTTTCAGGCTAACAGACAATACCCCTCAAATCGTTGCTGGAACCAACCCCTTAAGCACCTCTCTAACAGAGTCTAATAACAAAGAGCTCAGCTCTGTTAATCTACAAAATCCAACACCCGTTCATACCATCGAGTTTGAACCTGCTTCAAAGGTAGAGGAAATGGTTATTTCTCCTGATGGATCCCAACTCGTTGTCGGTTATGGAGACAAACCTTATTTCCACATGTGGAATCTAACCGACCCAGATTTGCAAGAGCCAGTTGAAATCAAATCTAGTGACTTAATTTCAGGAACTCAAGCATTTGGTCCATTCATTTTCTCGAGAAATGGAGATCGGCTGGCATTTGGAGCCAATGATTCTGAAAAAAGCGGCATTCTAATCTTCACATTTGATGCTGAGACGAACCAAATCAAATCAAGAGATTTCTATCCATTTGAGAAAAATGAAGATTGGGTTGCTTCTCCCATCTCACTTGCCTTTTCCAGTGACAGCCGATATTTGGCAGTAAGTGACAATACCCCAAAAGTACAGATGATAGATTTTGATTCTTCCGAACCCAGCTGGATCAACTTAAATAATGGGAATGTGGAAGTCAATTCTTTGGCTTTCTCAGCTCCCATACAAAATCCGGTCCTTGTATTTGGCGATGTCCGTGGATCACTGCGAGTCTTGCCAATTTCAGCTAACCCTGAAATTGAAGATTACTACTATCTTGAAGGGCACAGGAACAAGGTCAATTCGATCCAATTTTCGCCTGATGGATCGCACATTAGCTCGATCAGTGACGATGGGTTCATTCTGGTGCAGCCATTACTCGACACATTGATCGAATCTGCCTGCATTCGTGCAAAACGTGATGATGCATCCTTGAAGGCATTGGAAGAGCATTTGCCTAATGTGGAATACGACATCATTTGCGGGGAGTATGTTGGCTCATAGCTCAACAAGGTAAATGATGACAAAAAAAGCACTCTGTGTAGGGATTAACACATACTCGCCCAATTATGGGAATGTCCAATCAGGCAATTTAAAAGGATGCGTCAATGACGCAAATGCCTGGGGTACATTGTTAAAAAATCACTTCAACTTCCCGGAATCCGACATCAATCTCGTTCTGGAACAAGAGGCAACTAAAGCGAACATTGTTTCCGGCCTCAAAGCCCTCTTGGCAGGGGCCAAACCCGGCGACGCCTTGGTTTACACCTTTTCAGGACACGGGACTTATTTGGCTTCAAAATCAGAGCGACAGCTTGATTATGATCAGGCTCAATGCCCATTCGACTACAAAGAGAATTTTTTGGTTGACAAAGAACTTCGTGAGCTTTTTTACAACCTGCCAAGAGAGGTAAGCGTGACTGTGATATCTGATTCTTGCTATTCCGGTTCGGTTACACGTAAAGGAAAAGAAGAAATTGAAAACGAAAATGAACGGTTTTATTTAAACAGGTCAGGTTCAGCCCAATCAGACCCGCTAGCGCCGCTCGATGGCATCCAGCTTGCTAGGCATTTGCCCCCAAGCCGGTTTGGCGGGATGGAGCTAGATGAAATGGAATTTAGCTTGTTCAGCGAAGGTGGACTGCAATCTTACACATTGTTCGAGCCGGAAAACCCTGAAAGCGAAATGAATGACGTTTTATTAAGCGGGTGTAGCAAGTTGGAACTTTCTCGGGATGTCCGTTTTCCGGCCGGCCATTTTGGCGTTTTAACTTTCTATGCACTTCATGCGATTAAGCGGGCCAACTATCAAATCACGTTTAAAGATCTACACAAGCAGGTTCGCAAGTGGTTGGTCAAATACAAATTTAGCCAAACGCCTCAGTTAGAAGGAAAGGCTGAGAATAAGAACCGGCCGGTTTTTACTTAAATCGGCCCCACAACATCAAAAAAAAGACTTTTCGTTTGAGGAAACATTTTTCTTGAGGAGGGAAAATGAGCACAGCTAGGGAATATATCGATTTCAAACTGTATTTAACAGATGTAGCAGGAAGCCCTGACATGTTTCAGGTTTCATTATTACCCACGGCTGAACTTGGAGAGTCGGTCCATCCAGTTTTATTTACTACGTCAGAAGGTCCATATGCCGAGAATTACAAAGATCTACAAAACCGCCGAATCAACAACTACTACCTTTTTGAGATTGGCAAACAGCTTGCAGATTGGTTATTGCCCAAAGGTACGATTCGAGATCTGTTCGGCCGAGCACTAGCCCTTGTGGGGAACAGCCGCGGGGTTCGCTTGCGGCTAATTATTGCCAGCCATCGGCTTAAGCAAATCCCTTGGGAATATGTGTACAACCCATTTACCAAAACTGAGGACGCGTTTGGTTATTTAGCCCTTGATCCACGGATTTCGATTATTCGGCACGAACCTCTCAATATGCCCCACCAGCTCCCGATACAAATGGGGAACGGTGGGCTAACTGAGCTAAATATGTTCGCCGCATCCGCATCCCCCACAAATGCCTCACCTATCGCTGTTGAAAAAGAAATTGAAAAAATCAAATCTTCACTAGAGCCTAGCAGGGCTTTGGGGCGGGTGAAAATCAAACCAACATATAGCAAAAACACCCAGTGGTCTGAAGTCGCAAATGAATTAGACCGGCCGGGCAAGTATCAAATATTCCACTTTGCGGGTCATGGGGTTGTACAGGAAGAGGAAAACAACATCACGCTTGATGACATTGAGCTAGGCAAACTTCTTTTTGCCGGCAAAAACAATGAGGGGGTATTTGTTATCGCCGGTAGCTTCGCGGATGTGATGCAACAGGCAGACATTTGGCTTGTGACTTTGGGGGCTTGTGAAACAGGCGAACGGAGCGCAACCCACCCTTGGCACAGCGTAGCCGGTGCGTTACTTGAACACAATATCCCGGTAGTAATTGCCATGCAAAATGAGATCGGAGATCAGGCGGCCGTGGTGTTTGGGAGCGAGTTCTACGGCAAGTTAAAAGCGGGACTGACATTAGACGAGGCGATGAGCTGGAGCCGCAGGCAAATGGCGGTAAAACTGCGAGATCAAAATGCTCAGCTCAATGATATTGAATGGGGGATTCCGGTGCTTTACACCCGTTTGCCAGACGGTGTTTTAGTACCTGAAGTTGTGGAAACAGGATCGCTAGCGGCCGATAAAACCCGGGCCGAAATTCAAAAGGAAGTCAAAAATATTATGATCAACAAAAAAGAAACCAAAATCAACAACAGCCAAAACAACACTGACAACAGCCAAGGAAAAATCGAAATAGATGTAAAAGATAATTCTGGAACAGTAATTGGCAATATGGTTGGCGATTATGTGGGAGGGAACCATACCGTTTATGGCCCAGTTAACGGCCATGGAAATGCGGTGGGAGTTGGCGCCGAGGTATCCCTTGACGGTGGCATAAATATCAACCCTGATCAATCTCAAGACCTAAATTCAAAATTACAACTGCTTTTGTTTGAGTTGCAAAGAGTACCTGTTGAAAATCAGGCGCAAGCTGATGAAATTGCAAGTTATGCTCAAGAATACGTTGATGAAGCTCAAGCTGATAAACCGAGAGAGATTAAATTAAAAATAACAAAAGAAGGGCTGATAAAGGCGGCTCAAAATCTGGCTAGCGTCGCCCCCAGCGTGATCAGTATTGCCCACAGACTTATTCGAGCAATCTAGGTTTTGTGGGTGGCTTAAAACCTAGATTTTGTATCCCTATGTGGATACCAAACCAGACAGTATTTTTGGTTTAATCAAGCTACTAGACTCGAGGGAAGCTGAGAAATAGCGTCTCAGAGGAAAGCACTTATTCTCGGCAGATGATTGCCGAATACAACTTACATTTTTAATCAAGGAGAAAAAAATGAGTGACGAAAAATTTGAACTGATCGAAGAACACCTTTGGGAGGGTGATCCACCTGAAGGGGAAGAGGAAGAGCCGGCCGCGGCTCCCCCACCTGAGGCGGAAGTTGAAGAGGAGGATCCGTTAGCTCCGCTTGATGATGGGGACCCAAAACCATTAACAACTGGAGGGGACCCTGATTAAATTTTAAATTGAGAATACAACTAATGGGTTCTTGTACAGACTACGAAGCATGTTCAAGTAATAATTGAACATGCTTTTTTAATCTTTGATGATTTAGTTCATCGGCTAGCTGTTTCACTTTCTCCCATTGCTCAACTGCTTTTAGCCGTTCTCCTTCTTTCAAATTGATTTCCCCTATAAGTGAACAAACAAATCCAAAGCCAATTCGATCTTTAACTAAGGTGTAGGCTGTCATCGACTTCTGTGAGGTTTCTTTGGCCTCCAACAAACGGTCCGTGCGAAAATATATCTGAGCTAACCTAAATAAAATCATGGCCTCGTAGCGTTTATTACCCAGTCTTTGAATTTGAGCCAAACATTCTTCAGCTTGCTTTTCTGCATATTCATAATTTCCCCTTCGGATATTAATCGTCAATAAGAGCCGTAAGGCATCTGCAATTTCAGCCTTTTTTCTTAACTGGTGGCTAAGAGACAGCGCTTGCTTAGCAAAATCCTCTGCTTGATCTAAACTGCCATCACGTATATGTGCATAAGCCAAGATCTTAAAAGCTGAAATTGCTGTCTCATTCTGACTACTCGATTCTAAAAGTTCCAAAGCTTGTTCCGCGAACTCAATCGTCTTTCGAGTTAGGTCCTGCGTTTCAAAATAAATGTAGGCGAGCAAAGTTGCGGCCTTGGCCTCTTCATAAGGATCACCAAGTTCTTTCAGAATTTTCCAGCTATGCAAAATTAGTTCTTCAGCTTCTGCAAACTTGTTTTGGTCTAACGCCACAAACGCTTGAAAATAAAAAGTTTTTGCAATCCCATCATCTTCCTCCAAGCGCATAAATAGAGATTCAGAAAACTTCAAACGTTCAGATGCAGTTATGTATGAACTCTTCTCAATATCAATTTCAGCCCATCTCAAATAATTGTGTGCCGATCTTGAATCTAAGCCAACCCTTTTTGCAGCCGTTTCAGCACGTGAATAAGCCCGGTCTGCATCCGCATATCGGCCGTATCTCAACCAGCTAGACTTTAGAGCATCTGTAAATGCCAGAACAGATTCCCATTCGGCCGCATCCCCCGCCCGTGCAATCGCTGAATTAATATTTGACCATTCCGGTTCAAGTGCTTCAAACATCTCTTTATTTGTCTCAGCAAATGTCAAATAGTAGTTGATAAATCGGCCTTGTTTTGCAGACAGGTCGGTCAGTTTTTCGGCCGCAAAGTCAGCCAGCAATGGATGCTGTTGATACCGCTGGTTTTCATCCTGTTTAACCAACGAAAGCGCAACTAAAGAATACAGCTCATCCTCAACATCAAAGATGTCTAGCTCGGTCACGGCCGCTAGTGCCTCGACTGCAAACGATCTCCCCTCAAAAATACCTATTGCCCCAAAAACCTCTTGCGTTAACTCGGGCAATCCTTCCCAGCTCACTTCAAACGAACTACGAACCGCCTGATCGCTGATTTTCAAGCCCAATCGCTGCTGTGTATTTTCAAGCCTCATCGCCAAGGCGGCCAAAGGCATATTCGGCCGTGACCGAAGCCTTTGAGCCGCAATTTCAATTGCTAACGGCAAATGGTGCAACTGCTCACTGATGCGTGTTGCATCACTCATCTGCTCAGGCGGCCCATCCAAACGCGTTTCACCCAAAATACGGATCATGAGCTTCGCGCTACTTTTTGCAGAAAATTCGCGCATGCGCACGTGTCTCGCATTTAATGCAGATGCAACCTCCATATTCCGTGTAGTAAGTAACACTTGGCACCCATCACCACTAGGCAACAACGGCCGGACGCTAGCAACGTCATCAACATTATCCAACACAATCAGCACGTTTTTGTCAGCCAGCACCCCTCTTACTGCCGTTGCCTTACTTTCAATATCTGGCAGATGGGTAAAATCATTCCCATATGCCTGCGCCCAAACATCAAGAATATCAAGCGGATTGCTTAACGCCGGATTGCCCCACAGCACACCATCTGCAAATCGAGGTTTAAACTGATGCGACATGTGGGCCGCCAGCGCCGTTTTGCCGATTCCCCCCATCCCGACCAAAGCGACAGGCGTCACATCAGCACCTGCATCAGCTAATAGGTCGTCGATCAAATCGATTTCTCTCTGTCGGCCGACAAAGTGAGGGGATACAGAAGGAGCCTGAAAAGGGGATAGCGATTCTGTTGCTTGAATTTCGTCTATTGCCCGGCTGGCTTCAAGCTGAGTATCGGCCGAAGGGATTTCAATCTCACCAGCCAAAATCTGGTCATACAAATCATCAGTCTCGGCCGACGGTGACACCCCTAGTTCCGACATCAGCACATCGCACAAAACCTCATACTGATTCAGGGCCGCTATCCGTTGACCTTGCTGGGCCAAGAGTAACATCCGCAGACGATGTGCCGCTTCTTGCCAAGGCGCCAGCTGGATAAGCCGGTCAACAATCAGTAACGCATCCGCCAATCGGCCGCGACTTGAATAGGCTTGTGCCAACTGATTAAACGTAGAAATCGCCTGCTGTAGCAGTTCCTCTCGTGCGGCACTCATCCAATTTTCAAACAGATTGCTGTCGCCGGTTTCAAATTGATTCAGCAATGGACCGGTGTAAAAGCCGGTCGCCTCCTCTAGCCAAATCAAACAATCATCACACCGGATCAAATCTTTGTGGGGGTGAGTATGGACGGCCGTAACCCGTTTTTTGAATTCGATCACATCAATCGTCAGGTCAGCGGCCGGATTAATTGAAACATGTTGTGTGGTGGTCAAAAAGATCGACTCAGCCCCTGCACGCTCACCAAGGTCTTTACGCAGGGCGGTTAAGGTCTGAGACAAATTGCGCCGCGCCCGTGAGTCGGGGAAATCGGGCCACAATAATCCAGCCAGATGCAGGCGCGTCTGCGGCCGGTCAATCGCCTCGAGAAGTAGATAGGCTAAAAGTGCTTTTGTTTTTTGGCTGTAGAACTTGGTTATCGGCTTGTTGTCTGCCTCAAACGGACGAAATCCATCAAATAAAACTACTTTTTTTAGGGACATATAGTTTGCGTTTTAAAACCTAAAATTTCTCATGACACTTTCATGACACTTTCAATACCATGATTTTCTATTCTTTGGTCATCGAAGTTAACCGGAAGCAAACACAACAATCGACCGGTTAAACACGAACAAGGGTTAAAGATTTCTTGCAAGCAGGTGGTTAAGGAAGACGAGCCGAACACCACCTGGGAATCCAATCTCAAAACCCTCCTTTTTATCAACCCAAATTTGAAACAAATGGAGATAATTGTGATGAACACCCTAAAATTAAAAAAAGTAGCATTGATCGTATGGATGGCACTAGCCTTTAGCTTTGGAACCGGCATTGTAGGAACACAGCTAGGACTATCAACAACCGGCACAACCTTTGCCTGCGGAGGAAGCAATGGCGGCGGCTGTTAACTTTGAACCATACAGCAGTAAATTTTAAGAAAGAGAGTGGTGACACAAAAGTTCACCACTCTTTTTTGTTTATAATTTGCGACTTTAGTCAGTAAAACGATTTTCAGGGAACCCATCAAAACCGGACAGTGCTTCAAAAACCAACGGACTCTTCGCAATGAATGGACTCTCTTTAAATAACCCCTTCAAAACCTCCGTTTTTTCTTTCGCCTTGTTCTCATCATTTTGGTCTAAATACATTTTCAAGAACGAGCTTTCAACACTCGCTTGACCGATTTTGTTACCCAATTCAATAAATCCGCTTAATGCAGATTCCAAAAAATGTTCTGCATTTTCATTGTCCCCCATTCGGGCTTTCAGAGTTCCAATCATCCTCCATGAATCAAACAGCAAAAACAAGTTATTATGTTCTTTAAAATATTTTTCAGCTTCCTCGATATACCTTAGGCCAATTTCATATTCAGCCAGTTTCTCGTGGCTAATTGCTAGATTTAAGCGGGCAATAGCAGCTGCTCCTTGATCACCTGTTTTTTTAGAAATTTGAATCTGCTCGTCCAGATAACCTATCGCATCGCGTGGCTGGTTCATCTCGTTATAGAGAAGGCCGAAATTGCCTATTCCTGAACAATAACCTGCTAAGTCATCTATTTGTTTCCAAATGTCACAGGCGGCTTCAAGATGGTTTTTCCCTTTTTCCCATTCATTTAATTTGATATACAAAACGCCTAAATGATTGTTGGTATGGGCTAATCCATGTTGATGACCAACTGAGCCAAACAGATCCAGGGCATGGCAACACAAGGTTTCAGCCCGCCAAAATTGTTCTTTTTCGATTAATGTGTAACCCAAATTTGAACAAGCTCTAGCTTCCTCAACTTTATCTCCGGTCTCACGGGTTAACCGTATGACTTTACGATAATTCTTAATCACATCGTTTGTCTTATTTTGCCGGATTAAAATGCGCCCCAAAAGACCTAACATTCGGATTTCACCGGGTTGATCTTGTACCGTTTTAGCAACATCAATAGCCACTTCTAATGTCCGTTGCCAATCTTGCCAATTTCCCCGGCGCTCCATATAGCGGGTCAGCGCTAAAATCAGCTCTTTGGTCCCTTGCCAACCTTCAGGGATAGAGAGGGCCAAATGGATCGCTTTTAGGATGCCCTCGCGTTCTTGATCAAGTTTCTCAGAATCACTATCCGCAAGAGCTGTGTCATTTTGCCAGTGCTGTACCATCGCACCAACTTGGCCTTTGAAGAAATGCCGTTCACGATTAGCTTGGTCATCATTTAACTGCCATTTAATAACCTCGTGCATTAAAAATGTTTCGGTCAGGCGATGGAGCTTATATCTTGGCCCCGGCTCACCCGGCCCAATTTCCACCAACGACATTGCGTTTAAATCAGCCAAGGCTCCTTGCACATCAAATTCAGACAGCTGGCTAGCAACGGTTAACTGTTCAAATGTCCCATTGGGCACAATGGGCATAGAAACCCAAAGCTTGCGGGCATTTTGATCCAGCATCTCCCATGCTTCACGATAGATATAGTGGTAAAGCTGATCAGACTGCCGAGTTTGAGCCAATCGAAGCCCGGCCAACACCTGATCGATTGGCAGAAAATGAGTCTGCCCAATAACCAATTTCAATGCCAGCGGGTTGCCTCCGGCCGTTTGATAAATCTCTTTAAGCAATCCTTCAGAAGCAGACTGTAGCTGAGGAAGTCCTTGAGCCTCTCCCTCATGTTTAAGCAACGCCCGTGCATCTGGCCAAGCCAGCTCACTCAACGACTCGCTCACCACATCGCTTTCAAATTTAAGGCTCATGCGTGATGTTAAAACAAATTTGCTTGGATTCGCCAAATGCCTCAATAAAGGCAAGAGAGATTCATAGTCTGTCACCGTTTCCAAGTTGTCGATCACAATCAGGCAGCGCTTTTTTTGCAGAATCTCTCTCAATGCTATGCGCTTAGCCTGCAAACTATCAACTGGGTAAGGGGCATTAGAAAGCTGGATTAAGAGGGCTGTCACAAGCGAATCGTCGTCTAAAGCCGGTTTGGGAGACTGAATGGTGCGAATGCCTCGGCCGGAAAATTCTTCCTGCTTGGCGCTCACCCAACCATAATCATCATACTCATCAGTATCCAACAGATGATTTACTAGAGTATGAGCCATCGTTGTTTTGCCAATCCCACCAATACCGTCCAAAGAGACAATCCACGGCCGATCTGCATCTTTCAAAATTGGCAAAATCCGATTTTTTATCTCTTCAACTCCAAACAGCTTTTGATCTGGCAATGGGGTCAACCGATTCAACACTTCAAAGCGATCCAACTGGAGGGGAGAAGGATGAATGATTGAAACTGTTTGAGGAGATTCTTTATCCACGTACGGAGACATGAAATTAGGCACATATTCTCCCCTAGCCCGGCGCACAAACTTGTTTTGCTCCGGCTCTGGCACCCGCAAGTGAATCGCAATCAACTCAGCCATTTCAACGGACGGCCGGCGTTCATCTCGCTCAATTTTTTTTACTGTAATTGGGGCACACCCAACAAGATCCGCAAACACTTTTCGCGAATAGTTCAGCTCTGTTCGTCTTGTTTGAACCCATTCTCCGAATGAAATAATTTCGGACACTTTTTTTCACCGCTTCCCAACGTTAAGCACACTTTTCCAGTTTTGGGATTCTCGAGGCGGATGGATGATGGTGTGGTGTGAGGCAAATCGAGGCTAAAGTTACGTTTTCCCAGAGAAATTGTAGCTTTTTTATGTAAATTGGCAAAAGGGCATCTCTTTGTCTGAAGCTGTACCCCTTGTATCTCTTTTTAGTATCCGGCCGTGGATACCCGAGCGGGGGTCGATCTTGATTTAATACAGTCATCGAACGCAATTAGTGAACAAGGATAGCAAGATGAATGAATCAGGATGGACATACCGGCTTTGTTTTAAGCAATTAGACGAAAACCGCCTTGCCAATTTGCTCTGGAATCAAAAGGAAGATCTGTTTT
>JAHDGV010000359.1 GCA_020631655.1 Chloroflexota bacterium
TGCCTCTTGGTTAACTGCTTAATCGCATACTCCAGTTTCGATGCCTCGCTCCGGTTGCCGACAGCTGTAGAGAACACAAGTTTGAACGGCCGGCGTGTTTTTAGATATTTTGCACCCTTGCCTGCTCGATGCGTCTCAACCCGTCGCTCTACATCGGTGGTGATGCCTGTATACAAACTATTGTCCGCACAGCGTATTAAATAGACGAACCAAATTGTCATGATAGCTTTTCTCTATTTGTGCACTTTGTTGCATAAAAAACTGTAATTATGTGGTATTTTGCTCTGGTTCCTTAGTACTAGATAAAGGATAATTCCGGCTTACAGAAGACCTTACGAATCGGAGGAAAGACCCTATGACCGCAATGTTAATGCTCGGCATAATGATAATTGGCTTTACCGCTATTGTAGCAGTTGCCGCAATTATTGATTCAATTCGACAAAAATAAATAGCTGTACACAAACTTCCCAAGAGGGAGCATCAACGCATCTGACCTACATTTTTTAACACTGAAGTTTTAGTCTAATAGCAACCCGCATACAGAAACCAGCGACTGGTCTTGGCTGTCGGCCGAGCACTGCTCGTACGCAATCTGCGTGCCTGATGTTTGCTCCATGAATTTCAGCATCAGATAGAGTGGGCTGAATCCACATACCTTATTGCGATCCTCGATCCCTGCAATTTCAGAATAAAACCGTTCTGCATCCCCCTCAATAACCGCGTCCATTAGACTCCCATCTGTTTCAACAAGTGCTTCCCGCTTGGGCCTATCCATCACATAATCATCCCCAAAAACCGGCCCTACGTGCGATAAATCAACCGAAGCGACACATAGAACTCGTTTGCCTTCCGTGGCTGATTTCAGGGTGTTTACAAACTCCATCATTTTGCGATCTTTGGTGGGATGGCTACCTCCCATCACAAAATGTTGGAATGATCCGATTAAGAGCGGAACCATTGGTGGTGGATTGCCCGGCCGTACTTTGTTGGCAATGTGGTGGAGCCAAACGGCCGAAAGCTCTACAGAGTGTTCTTTTCGGTGGTTTAGCTCCAGCCGATACGCATCGTACTTCCCTATCGCTTTTTCAAGCGCATTCACAACGTTTAGATCTGTAGGCAAAACGCCATAAGGAGTCTCATATGCCTTTTGAGTCAGCGTCAGGCTTCCCAGCCCGCCGTTGTGGTCTGTGGCAAACATCAGCACCAAATCCGCATCGGCAACAGCTTGATGGGCTCTAGCCCACGTTTGAGCATACACTTCGCCGCCGCGCTGATAATCTATATGGGGGGAGACGATTCCTCGGCCGCTCCAAGTGTTCCAGCTGGCTCGCTCATCAAAGTTATCGTTCGCACCGTAAGCGGCAAACTGCTTTTCTAATTCTTCTAGGTCACGATGATAGTTGCGATCGACTAACGCCATTGGCCGGAACGGGGCATTGCGGAACTCAGCCACAATAGTGTCTTGCCGTTCTTTAAATCGATCGTTTTCGAGCATGCAGGCCTCATCTAATGTATTTAAGGCTTGCTCTAAAATGCCGGCCGGTAGTTTGCCACCAATATCATTTTCAAGAGCTGAATAGATGGCTGGGACATCATGCAGGCCGTCGCAGTACAAAGTCATGCGGGCCAGCACCGGTGGCAGAAGAAGCTGGTCTGTACTGATTTCGCTCGGGTCCCGAATAAGCCAGACCTGCTCACCTTCATGCATGATCGGCTCAAAATCCAAATGGCGGATTTTGGGATAAAACGCAGACAGATTGTTCATAAACTTCTAGGGGGTTTTTACGAGAATCAACTCCGACATTTTTTGGGCGATTTCGGTAACGCCATCGACCAATACGGTGCTTTCATTATCAAGGGCTAGGGGCTTGCCCAAGTGAACGGCCTTCATTTGGTTCCGGTCGTACATGACTTGGAATTCGATGTCGGTATTGAGGCCACGTTTGACGGTGGCGGCTTCTAGCTTGGCGTCTGGTGAGCTTTGGTTGAGCACGAAATAGCGATTCGCAGGCATCGGCCCTTTGCTGAGCATCCGCTTTTCAACCCGGATAGCGGTCTGGACCGCCATAACTTCCGGCCGGACTACGTGTAGCCCAACGGTGACTTTGCTCAGGATAAATTTTACAAGGGGTGTTAATACGGCCGGAAGATCAAAAATGACATACTGATAGCTTGTGATCAGGGTCGAATAGATCTTTTTGAGCGCAGAAATCGTCATGATATCTGGTGATCTTGGCATCAGCGGGGCAGGTAAAATCCGCAGGCCACTTTCATGTTCTACAACCTGTTTCCCGATTTGTAAGCCAGAAATGTCGGATAAAGATAGCAAATTGTCCCAGCTTTCCGTTGGTTGCATACGCAGTTGCATCGCAGCTTGACCACCAGAGGTCGTCAAGTCTACAAGGCAAACCTTGCCATGAAATTGTTTGTTGAGCTCAAGAGCTAGGTTGACCGACAGTGTGGTCCGGCCGATTCCGCCCGAGAAGCCAAATAGCGCAATCGTTTGGCAGGGAGCTGAGCCTGACTGAGAGGTTGTGTCTGACTCCACAAGATCATCGTCTTGGACAAGAGCCCCTCCGCTTTTTCGTGCGATTAAATCTTCAACATTGCTAAGTAACTCAATCGAAGTAACAGGCTTGTTTAAATAGGTATCTGCCCCAATTTCAATCGCTTCTTGGCGACTTTCAATCGGACCTCTTGCAGTTAACACGATAATCGGAATTTCTCTTGTGCCCGGGTTCATACGGAGCTCTTGGCATAGCTCCAAGCCATTCATACCCGGCATCATGACATCAAGAATCGCCAAATCTGGCGCTTCTTCGCGCATCATGTCTAACGCTTCGATCGGGTTGCTGACCAAGGTAGCGGTATGACCGCCACGCTCAAGCATGAGCCCCACCATGCGAAGCAATTGTTCATCGTCATCTACAACAAAAATATGTGCCACTGATTTATAGTCCTGAAATACTGATCCAGTTTATCTTTAAATATTGTAACTGTACAAGTGTTTTGGTTTGCCCCCCTCTCATTGGGGAGAGGGGCTGGGGGTGAGGGGATATTCCACCTCCCCTAGCCCCTCCTCATAGGAGGGGGATCAACCAGACCTGTCTAGTTACTAAATGTTTTAATTTACGATCTGCTGTTGAAATTTTCTAGTTAAATCCAATCAGAATCGCTAAAGATAATAACGAGGGTTAAAAAATACGTTTTTGTGTTACCCACTAGAGAGGAAATTGTTTTTTAGCCTGACTAAAATGGGAGTCCTATGACCGTCTCTAAAAAGTAGCCTAGAAACGGACAATGAGCAATGAGCTAATAGGGTGATAGGCAAAAGACCGGAATGTTTGTTTGCTGGTCTTTTTGATCCGAACGGGTTGACCCTGATAAATTAGAGCGGGTAGGAAAAAGCTTTACCGATTAAAAAATTCGAAAGCACCCTAATCTATTTACGCTTAACTGCCTGACGATTCAGCTTGCGGAGATTCAATTGGTATATTGTCGTGCTCAAAATGAGGGATTAATTGCCAGTCTTTGGGCGGCCAATAGACAACCCAAGCCTTGCCTATGATGTCATCTTCGGGCAAGCTGGACCAACTTCGAGAGTCACTGGAGTTTCTCCGATTGTCACCCATCACAAAGAAGGATTCTTCAGGAACGGTCCAAGTTTGATTATTAGGGGATGGATCTTTGATATACGGCTCATCAATCAGAACGCCGTTGACTCGTACTTCACCATTGCTGATTGCTACGGTGTCACCCGGCAGGCCGATAATCCGTTTAATAAAATCGCGGCTTCGGTCATTGGGAAAGTGGAGAACGATAATATCGCCTCGTTCTGGCTCATCTAGAAAGTACGATAAGCGATTAACGATTAGATATTGTCCTTCCTGCAAGGTTGGCTCCATGCTTGAGCCTTCGATCCGAAAGTTCTGAGATGCACTTTTAACAAACCAGATAACGAAAAAGGTGAATAGAAGGGTCTCTAATATTTCTTTGATGAGAACTGACGAGGAGGCCGGTTGATCTTGGGTCTGCACAGACTCAGATGGAAACGGCTGGTCGTACTCGATGGATGCCCTTAAAGATGCGTGCGATGGTTGAGAGATGGTATCGCTTTGCTGGTTAGAAAAGTTCATAGGTTAGATTGAAAGAAAAATAGGGTATAAATCTCTATGTGTTTTTGTTTTCGAATTTAGTTTAATAGGGTGGGTTTGTATTGTTGTAAGGTAGTTTATTCTAAACCTAATCTATCAATTACTACTCATGTTGAGGGGTGAACATGAATCTCATGTTCCTGCTGATTCTGAAAGAATCTCTCTCCATGATGGTTGACTTTACTGAATTACCAGAGAAACAAAGGAAATTAAATTATTTTTTAACCAGCAATATCAAAAGCTGGCCTCATTATAGTCCCCCCCTATAGCGACCACAAGAATGACGTGAGTAAGTGGGGAAATAGTCATAAAGGCCTAATGTGTTGTTGAATTGCTTAAACCAATGAATCTTCCAAAAAAGCAGCCATCAGTTGTTCTATTATTTACGATTCCTTTGCTGTTTAGTTGCCAGATATTGAGTCGATTTCAATCAACCCCCGCAGATAGTTCACAGACCAATCAAGGGTCTGGGCTTGTGCTTGAGGAGAGGGAAAAAGTGCCAACGGCCGAGCCTGAACCTGAAACAGATCCAGAGCCGCAACCAACGGCTACGCCAGTTCCGATACAAACAGCGGCCGGTGAAGCCCCGCCCCCCTTGCCATCTGGTAATGATGGAGAAAACGGAGATTCTGAGTCGACCGAGGATCAAGACAGCTTAGCAAGTGGACCGATTACATTCATCAGCCCGGCCGGATATGAGCTGACCCATTTTGCAGATTGGTTTGTTGTAGACACCTTTGGGCAAACGGTGATCACAAATAGAGAATCTGCCTTAGAAGTTGGCGGAAATTTGATTGATCAACCGATTATCTTCATCGCATCGGGAGATACAGATGGGGTTTCAGCACCTGGATTGCTGAACACTGTCCAGCGAGAGCTATTGCTTGAAGGCCAACTCGCAAACGTGTCACCCGTTGTGCCACTTAACCGCCCATCTGCAAGCGGAGTGCGAACGGTTCAACGACTGATTTTGCCAGAAGGACGCATGGATGTGACCACCGAAGTGCTGGTTAGTGGAGACTTATATACAGTTGCAATTGGACTGTTGCCAGAAGGTGCGAGTCAAAATGAGCGAGACAGCCTGCGTTTGATCATGGAATCTGTCACGCTAACCAAAAACACATTTGACTTAACAGCGGCCGATTATGGCTTAACGGCCGAAGGCCTCACCGATTTAAATCTGGCTTTGGCTGAAAGTCGGCCGCTGCCTGCCGAGCCTCAGCCGATCTCTTTTGGTGTTAATCAGATCGATCTTGAGCCGGGCAATGCTGCTTACTTATCATTCAACCTTGTAGAGCAAACAGATATTAGTTTGATTGTTTCCCCTACGGCGGCCGGATTGGACTTAACCATTGATTTGTTAAACGGAGCTGGCGAGTCGATTTTGTTGGG
>JAHDGV010000360.1:0-1745 GCA_020631655.1 Chloroflexota bacterium
ATCTCCGGCCCAGAGCTGGTAATCGAATGCTGTAAAAACGGCATCGTTGGCACCTTTCCTGCGCTCAACCAGCGCACCACCGAAGGCTTTGAAGAGTGGGTCATCCAGATCAAAGAAGCGCTTGATGGTTATACCCAACCTGACGGCAAACCGGCCGCTCCGTTTGGGGTGAATCTGATCGTGCATCGGACCAATCCACGCGTGCAGGCGGACCTTGAAATCATCGTCAAGCACAAAGTGCCATTAGTGATCACCTCACTAGGCGCTGTGTCTGACTTGGTTGATGCGGTACACAGCTATGGCGGAAAAGTTTGGCACGATGTGACCAATCGCCGCCATGCTGAAAAAGCGCAAGAAGCGGGCGTTGACGGCTTGATTTGTGTGGCGGCCGGGGCCGGTGGCCATGCTGGATTATTAAACCCGATGCCATTTATTCAAGAGATGCGTAGCTTCTTTGACGGCACGATTTTGCTTTCAGGGTGCATGAGCAACGGCCGGGATGTGGCCTCAGCGATGCAAATGGGGGCGGACTTCGCCTACATGGGCACACGCTTTATCAACACACTTGAAAGCCAAGCCCCTGACGATTATCGCCAGATGATTGTGGAGAGTAAGGTGGGTGATATCGTCCACACCGCGGCCGTTTCCGGCGTACCTGCCAATTTCATGGCCAAGTCGCTGATTGCAAACGACATCCCTAAAGAATTGTGGGAGCACAAAGCGAAAATCGACTTCGGCAAAGAGCTAGAAATCCCACCAGAAGAGGAAGAAGCTAAGGCGTGGAAAACGATCTGGTCGGCCGGGCAAGGTGTCACCACCATTGATGATGTGATGCCGGTGCAAGATCTTGTTTCAGGCATGAAAGCGGAATTTCGGGCGGCCGTGGAAGCGCAAGCGGCGTTGTTAAACCAATTTTAAACAAGACAGGCCAGTTGCAGGTTGAAGGTTGCACGTACGTAAGCAACTTGTTCAGCACAACGAAAGTTTTGTGGCATGGAAGAACTTGCCACCTGCCCCTTGCCACTTGCAACCTAAAAAATGAATTTTGAATACACAGAAAAAGTAGAAGGATTGCGGACGCAAGTCAGCAATTTCATGCAAGAACACGTCTATCCGATTGAGAAAGAGGTGTACGAACACTGCGAGGGGCCAGACACCCAATGGCAAGCGATTCCGCAAATGGAAGACCTGAAAGCCAAGGCCAAAGAGCAAGGGTTGTGGAACCTCTTTTTACCAGAAGATTACGGCGAACTGAGTCCCGGCCTGACCAACTTGGAATATGCTCCGCTGGCTGAAATTATGGGCAAGATCATGTGGTCACCTGAGATTTTTAACTGCGGTGCCCCTGATACCGGCAACATGGAAGTGTTGGCAAAATACGGCACCCCTGAGCAACAAGAAAAATGGCTCAAACCACTCATGGATGGGACGATTCGGTCAGCCTTTTTGATGACAGAGCCACGGGTGGCTTCATCTGACGCGACCAATATCGAAACCTCGATTGTGCGTGATGGGGATGAGTATGTCATCAACGGCCGAAAATGGTGGTCATCGAACGCCCTGCATCCAAACTGCGAAATCGCGATTGTGATGGGTAAAACCAATCCAGATGCGGACCGCCACAGCCAACAGAGCATGATTTTGGTGCCGATGGATACTCCCGGCGTCAACATTTTGCGGGCGATGAAGGTGTTCGGCACGGCCGACTCACCTCACGGCCACGCAGAAATCGATTTGGTTGATGT
>JAHDGV010000360.1:1845-5543 GCA_020631655.1 Chloroflexota bacterium
ATGATGACGCAAAATGTGGTGGATCGGGCGATTCAGGCGCACGGCGGTATGGGTGTGAGCCAAGATACGCCGTTGGCGGGGTATTTTGCGTATGCGCGCACAATTCGTCTGGCAGACGGACCGGATGAGGTGCATATGTATCAGCTCGGCCGGAACACGGTGCGGCAATACACGACGTAGACGTTATCTTTCGTAGGGGCGAGATACGCCCGAACCAACGACCAATTGAAATCAGTTGACTGGTGGATCTCGCCCGCGGCATGGATAATATTGGCAAAACAAACCTATTATTGTTTATGCTTTGAAAGGTTGTTGCCAATCCACGGGTGAGATCCTCTAACTAGATTCCACCTGCAAATCGATTTCTAAAGTCGAGTATCTCACCCCTACAGGACAAGGATTAAATCAAGGAGATTGCATGTCTACATCCAATTATCGAAAACGAAAGAATTCATTGCGTAAACCAGGTTGGGATTATCGATTTCCCGCCTATTATTTTGTCACGTTCTGTACGTTTCAGAGAATCTGTTATTTTGAAAACCCGATCATTAAACAGGCATTGGATGATTTGTGGCGGCAAATACCAACTTGGCCGGGGGCAAAACATGTGGTTTTAGATAAATGGGTTGTCATGCCTAATCACATCCATGCACTGTTTTTTTTAGATACTGACCCAGAAAAACTAGAACAACTCGAGTACAAAAACACAGCCAAGTCGCTAGGGGTGATCATTGGATCATTCAAACGAGCGGCAAACTATAAGCTCCGAAAAATAATGGATGATGAGGTACATAAATTGTGGCAACGGGGGTATTATGATCGAATTGTACGGGACGAGGGTGAGCTTAATGCAATCAGGAATTACATCGATTTAAATCCTGAACGGTGGGCTGAAGATCGGGACAACATCGATTTGATGTTGGAAAAGATGAATTATCATCGGTAGGGGCGAGATACGCCCGAGCCAATGAACAGTTGGAATCAATTGACTGGTGGATCTCGCCCGACGGTATGGCGAATGTTTGCCAAAACGAACCAGTTTTTATTTGCGTTTGGATTGGTTGTTTCCAATCCACGGGTGAGATCCTCTAACTAGATTCCACATGCAAATTGATTTCTAAAGTCGAGTATCTCCCCCCTACAGTTGGATAATAAAAAGATATGTGGCGTTTTCAAAAGACTCAAGATTTAAATCAAAAGGGGGTTCATTTTAAGTTGTTGGATGATTCTGACAACTCAATTGACTTCGCAAATACTGTGTCTCTTTTGCAGTCAAACCAAGATTTCAGGCAAAAGATCATTAACCTGCTGGCCCAATCCCCATTCAACGGCTACCGCTGGGAATGCCCAGCCGTGACTACGCAAACGCTCGACCGGCCGTTTGAATTTGTGCTGATCGAGGATGCCTATCTGGCACGCCGTCGGCCGGACATGGGGCCGTTTAGGCAACAGTTCAACAATATGCCGGGTGACGGTGTTGTGACCTTTTCAAACTTGGGTGGAAATGCGATGATGGTTGTGCCAGAACCGGTCAGACCAGAAATCGACTATGGGCATCTGGGATCTTTTTGCCGTGAAGCCCCCCAATCCCAACAACATGAGCTGTGGAGAAACGTGGGTGAAGCCATGCAAAAACGAGTAAGTGAAAAGCCGGTGTGGCTCAGCACGGCCGGGGGTGGGGTTGCCTGGCTCCATGTGCGGCTAGATGACCGGCCGAAATACTATCGGCACCGGCCCTATAAAATAGTTTAAACCATCCCCTTCATCACAATAA
Organism: Chloroflexota bacterium; assembly: GCA_020631655.1. Classification (GTDB taxonomy): domain Bacteria; phylum Chloroflexota; class Anaerolineae; order Promineifilales; family Promineifilaceae; genus WTJY01. The sequence goes on from JAHDGV010000360.1 coordinate 3,620, forward strand.
ATCCGGCCGGCGTTTCTTCAAAACCAGCGTTTTGCAAAACAGCCCGCGTCTCGGTTGCGGCGATAGGGAATAGACAGGCCAAACTTTGGGCACCGCGAGCCTGCCCCTCAGCTTTGGCAAAACTGAGACAAGCCTCCGCATCACCCCCAAACAGGCCGATGTGTTGCGACACGTCGGGCATAAACCGAGCGCCAAACGCGACGACATTGCCAGCGCCATCTGCAAAGACACGGCCGTGGTCAACTAGGTAGCCACACAGTTCAGAGGTTAGCCTGTAAAAGGTCCGATTCATCACCATAAATCCGTTCCACTCATCGCTAAGCGGCATCAGTAGATCAGCGGCCGTGGTCTGGTCGGTAACCGGTTTAAACCCGTGGCTTTTGTTGGGATGGCTCCCATCAAACTGAAAGTTAGCCCCGTAGAACGAAGCTTCAAGCGTGAAGCCAAAGTGTTCTGCGAGACCGCGACTGACTTTGTTTTGCATACCGGTATACATGCGCAACGTATCAACGCCTTGCTCGTTGGCGATGTCGAAGAACCGTTTATACAGCGATTTCCCGATCCCGCGCCCCTGAAAAGCTGGATCAACGCGCAGTGTTTCGACCCACGCCGAGCCTTCTGGCATGGTGGTAAATTTGGCGATGCCAACCGGCTGGCCGTCGAGTTCAGCGATGCTGAATTCCCCCGTGGGGTGGCTCATAAATTGGTCAAACACCCGCTCGACATAACGCCAGTGGGGCATCGATTTTCCTTCGACGGAAATTACGGCCGCGCGATCTTCTTCTGTGATGGGGCGAATAACAAGATTTTCAGTCATCATTTTCTCTCTAAAAGATTTTTTTCAAGATTAAACCCTATCGGTTCCAACAGCGCCATTAGAACCCTAAAAGAGCCATCGTTTTAAATTTGCTGTGCTGTGATTTTTATATACCATCACTCCAGTTAGTCCGTGTTTAGTGTGTCAATTACCGACTTACTAAGTACCGATCTACTGAAAACCTAAAAAATAGGAGAACCCATGAGCGTTATCGATAATAGGGATGAGTGGCTGGCTGAATTCAAAGCCGGCTGGCACAAAACGTATACAGAAACAGGGGAGCTGGACTGGAAAGCGTACAATCTGCCAAAAAACACCACAACTGTCAGCGGCCCGGCCGTTGATCTTTCAAAAAGCAAGTTGGTGATGATTACCACCGGTGGTTTTTACATCGACGGAGAGCAAGAACCCTTTGATGAGCCGGACATGTACGGCCGGTACGACATCCGTTTGCTTCCGGCTGATATGGCTCCCGAAAAATTCTCGATCAGCCACACCCATTACAACCACGATGCAGTAAACGAAGATCGGCAGGTGCTTTTGCCCATGGCCCATTTGCAAGAAATGATTGATGCGGGTGAAATCGGTTCGATAGCGCCCAACATCATCAGCTTTATGGGGTATCAGCCTGATGCGACCCGTGTGGAGGATGAGACTGTGCCAGCCATTCTGGCCGCTTGTAAAGAGATGGAGGTGACGGCCGCCCTGTTGGTCCCTGCCTGACCGATTTGCTCTCAGTCCGTGGGACTGATCGCACGTGCTCTTGAAGCGGAAGGAATCGCTACAACATTAACCAGCTGGAACGGCGGCCGGACGCGGGTCACCAAACCGCCTCGCGCTACGTTTACCAAACTCAATCGGGGTTCAACGATGGGAGCCCCCGGTGACACGGCTCAGCAAAAACGCATTTTGAAAGCAACCCTCGATCTGTTGGCGCAAGATGCCCCGATCGATCCGGTGATGCTGGATGAGACGATGGAGTAAAAGTTAGAGAAGAGAGATCAGAGACAAGAGAATATAACCCTCTCTTGTCTCTCGTCTCTTTTCTCTCCCTCTAATAATCATGGAATTCAAAAACAAAACTGTATTTATCTCCGGTGCAAGCCG
>JAHDGV010000361.1 GCA_020631655.1 Chloroflexota bacterium
AGCAACGGATGAGAAGTATACACACCACTTTTTTCCAAGTCAACAGTTTTACAAATTAATCGCACAATTCAAATGTTAAAATATACAACTGTCAAAAAACCAGAGGTAGGAGCCTGAAAATTGGCTTAATTATCGGACGTTTAACGGCAAGAATAATCTTGCGGGCTCACAATTCGGCATAGATGTTGGAATTGTGGGATTTGTTGACAATTCTTCATTTACAATAAACTGTACATTTCTGATTTCATACGAGTGGAAACCGGAAATCAATTTGTTGCCTGATGATTCTTGTAAGACAAATCCGGCCACGATTTCTGGGATGTTGTCAGAGATTACGTAAGAGCCGGGGCACAAATTAATATCTAACTGAACGTCTGAAATCGAATCATAGTTTTCAGTTACCCACACTAGGTTTACTTGTGTAAATGGGCTGGCCTGATAAACATCAAACGTAAGCGCTAGGGCATTTTCAAAAAGAGGGAAATTTTTAACAATGCGGAATCCACCAAAATTTGCTGTGTAGTCTACAGCGAAGCCATTTGTCAAAATGTCCACGTTGGCATTGTAAGACCAGTCTAAAAATTCTGGGGATAGAGAACCGCTGTTGATGACTTGAGAAGTGCCAAGGCCGGTTGGTAATGGTGTTGCCGTTGGGAGCGGAGCTGGTGTTTGTGTCGGTACAGGGGTGTTTTGCCCTTCTATAGTAGGGGTTGGGGTCGGTTCTGCTTCGGTGTAAAGACCGATATTGACCTGCACGGCCGGTAGTGCGACTGAATCTGTATAGCCATTTTCATAAAAATCACTGTCAACCGTATCGTCACTACCGGCGTTAATGGTGGTGACTGTTTGGCCAGAAGCTGAATTTGTATTGTATGAAAGAATGTAACAGGCTGAAGGGTTTAATCCATCAAAGGAATAAGACCCTGACCCAGTTGTGAAAGTTTCTCCAACATAGCTGGAGGTTGCCCCGTTACACCCGTCGTCGTTCCACAAGTACATTTGGACGTTTTCGATACCTGGTTCGTTGTCGTCTATCCCATTTTGATTTGCATCGTTAAAGGCCCGGCCGATGATTTGGTTTGGAGCTGGTACTGCATCTGGAATAACTACCGGGTTGCTATTGCAGTCACCGATAGTGGAAGAACATGACAATGAGATGGTTGCTTTTTCTTTTACGTAAGTGTAAGCAAAAACTTCTTCGGCCGTTGCTAGCCAAACCTCATCATACTGACTGCCGGAGCCATAGGTGTTGATGAGGTAGGGGATTGCCTCGGCAAAGACATCTTCGTTGCGGCTGTGGCTAATGGTGTTGTACCAATAAGCGTTTTGATTGTTTTCAGACGAATTTTCATGTAGCCAATCAAAAATTGATTTTGTGAAAGCCAGGCTGTTGGCATCGTCAGAATCATCATTCATCGTCCCTTCAACCCGATTGTCACGGATAACGGCTTTTGTGAAATCATATCCTAGGGTGAGAGGCAGTCTGTTTGATGAGCCAATCAACCCATCAGGGCTAGAATAATCGATGAAGCCACCTTCACTCATGATGATGTCAGTTTGATCAGCGGCGATTTTTTCCTGAATTAGATCGTTGTAATCGTTGAAACAGGGGGCTGCAAACGAGTTAATCAAATAATCTGTTCTGTTCGATTCAGCCACGATCTTTGAGTAGAGCTTGGTTTGCACATCAACAATATCTTGCCACAGCACCTCGTCACTCGGCCGCTCTGCTTGATTGTTCCAGCAGAGATGATTTTCGGTGTGATTGCCGATGGCCCAACCGTCATCTAGTAGTTGGCGAATTTTTGAACCTAATAGTAGATAACATTCATAGGTGAGTGGTGAAAGACTGTTGTTGTTGTCATCGCACGAAGTGTAGGGATTGGGGGGATTAGATTTGCCGTCCGGATCTAAAATAATATTTCCGGCCGAGCTGTCGTAGTCGTTTAGATAGAGGGTGGCAGGGACGCCGTATTGCTCGAATTCATAGATCGCTTTTAAAAATCCCGCATTGTCATCAAATCCGTGAGACCATGCCCACAGCTTATTGTCTTTTAACTGGGCGATTGTGATCTCTCCAATCCCATCTGTAGATCCACTAAAGTCGTTGAGGGTTACATTTAATGTAGTCTCATCGGTTGTAACAGTTAGAATGCCACTGCCAGCATCATAGGTTGAGGGGATAACTGAGCCAGATCCATTGCGTACTTCTGCAAATGAAACATCACCTACCTTAATGTTTAAGGTCAGGTCGTAGTAATTCATCCCGGGTAGCTGTGACCGGTCGATTGTATATTGAAGAGTGTGGTCGGCCGCTATGGCTAATCCCGGATCGGAAAATGAGGGAACAATGGCGATCCCTGCAATACATACGATCAGTATCGAAATAATAAATGAATAGGTGAGGTAAGATGAATTATTAGTCTGTTTCATGATTTAAAAGGCTTGGGTGCATATAACTGCCAATGATATATCTGCGGGTAACAGTATAAACGAAACCAACTCTGGTTGAGTTAATTGTTTGATAGTCAATTAGAACTGGGTTAGGGACTTTTCTCTGATATGTTTATCTTTGGCTCATTTAGATACCAGAGAGGGGGTTAAAGATACGGCTCGGCCCAAAGAAGTGACAAAGCTGACAGTGCATCTTTAATTTCGCCGTTGCGGGCCATGGCGATGGCTTGATCGGCCGGGGTGGGCACAAGCTTCATAAACTCAAGTGGCTCTCGGTCGGTGGCTCCCAACTCAACATTGGTGGCTAGGTAGATGTGACAGATTTCATCACAGAAGCCAACGGCGGTGAAGAAGTAGCCCAGATATTGAATATCCTGTGTGGTTCCCCCAATTTCTTCATGTAGCTCAGCCGTGGCCGCATCTTGCGGGGATTGGTCTTCTTTAATACCACCGGCCGGAACTTCCCACACCCACTCACCAACGGTGTGCCGGTAATGCTTAATCAAAACAATCTCACCGCTTTTGAGGACGGGAATGGCAAAGGCGGCTCCGTGCGGCCGGCTAGCCACGTTGTAAACGCCCTCAGACCCATCGGGTAAAATCAGCTGGTCTTGCCTAATGTGATACCACGGACAAGACCAAACGATTTTGCTATCTTTTACAAAAAAGGGGGAGTTATTTGAACCGGATTGATTTGGCATTAGAGATGAAGGCCTCAACCAGCTGGGGATCTTTTATTCCGGGGGATGCTTCAGTGCCGCTGGCAACATCAACCCCAAACGGTAAAACTTCTTCGATGGCTTGCACAACGTTGTCAGGTGTTAGTCCACCCGCCAACATAAACCCTTCCGTCATTAAATTTATCGCTTTGCCGATTTCCCAATCTGAAAGCTCGCCGGTGCCACCGTACAGTTCGGGGTGATAGGCATCGATTAATATAGAAGGGAGTAGGTTGGGTGCTTCGGCGATATACCACTCAGCATCTGCCTCAGCTTCGGCCAGTGACTGTGGCCTTAGGGCTTTATACGCCCGGCCGTGCAGAATACTGTTGGGGTCGTTGATTTGTGATGGCACTTCGTGACCGTGTAGTTGCGCTAGATCTAGATCACACTGGTTTAGTGTGTTCAATACGGTGTCTGGCGTTTCGTCGACAAAAACGCCAACTAGCTTGGGACAACTGTCTAATTTGCGTAACTCTGGGACAATTTTTGCCACGTCTTCGGCCGCGATGTAGCGCTTGCTGGGTGGGAAAATAATAAACCCCAGATAGTCTGCGCCACATTCGGCCGCATGTAAGGCATCTTCTAAACGGGTAAGCCCGCAAATTTTTACTTGTACAGAATGAGACATAGATTGATAATAGTGGAGTTCGCTGGGCGAGACCAAAGCCATTAAATTATAAACTAAACCAATATGTTACTAAGTTCTACCATTGCAGCATTTATTCCGACTGTATTTTACATCGCCGTTATCTACTGGGTCGACCGGTATGAAAAAGAGCCGCTCTGGCTATTGGCATCTGCATTTTTGTGGGGGGCAATCCCGTCGGTTATTGTGGCGCTGATTTTTAATGGAATATTTGGTGTGCCTTTTTACTGGCTGTTAGACGAGCAAACGGCCGATGCTTTTATTGCATCATTTATCGCTCCCTTAGTTGAAGAGAGTGCAAAAGGGCTAGCACTGGTTGGCATCCTATATTTTTGGCGCTCCCAAATCGATAGTGTGCTAGACGGGATCATTTATGGGGCGATGGTTGGGCTCGGTTTTGCGATGATCGAGAACATCTATTACTTTATCGATGCTCCACCTGATGAATTTGGCTTTTTGGTTGTGATGCGGGCCTATGTTTTTGGTCTAAACCACTCGTTCTTTACAGCCATTACTGGCGTGGGAATCGCCATCGCCCGGCTGACACGCACCACGGGGCTAAAGGTGTTTGCACCGGTGTTAGGTTGGATGGGGGCCGTGTTTGTCCATTTTGTGCATAACGCATCGGCCTCACTTAGTGCCTCTCTGGGGGCTTTGGCCTGCATTCCGCTATTTCTCAATGCATGGGGTGGATTGTTTGTCTTTATTGTGATTATTGTGTGGGCTCTGATTCAGGAACGATCTTGGATTCAGAAATATTTGGCTCAAGAGGTTGCCCTTGAAACGATCGGTGCGCATCATTTTGAGGTGGCTAGCTCGAATATTGAACGAACTTTGAATCCTTTTAGACAGATTACCCGTGGGAACTTTAGGCAGTATTTTAAGATCCGCCGATTTTATGATCAGTGTGCCAAATTGGCTTATGCAAGGCATCATGCTGATTTATATGATGATGAGGAGGCTTTGGAGCTTGTGGCTGAGTTGCGCGAATGGGTGCGCGAGAATCGGGTGTGATAGGCGTTGTAGGGAAGCCTCACCTGCTTTAACCAAGGGATTAATCCCTCAGTTAAAACAAGAAACCTGCTGAAAGCAGGTTGAAGGTTTGATGTTATCTAAAGAGATCTTCTAGCTCTTTCATGCCGGGTTTTTCAGCATTGCATTGGGGGCATCCTACTTTTGGTTTAGGGACGTCGATGAGGTGTTTGCTGCAGAAGGCTTTGACTTCAACTTTGCGCCCCATACCCAGAAACCCCTTTTTAACAGTGGCTTCTAGGATCAAATTTGGATTGCTGTTGGCTTTCAAAATGTCTGGAACGGGACAGCTTGAACAGTCTCCCGGCCGCCATTCTGGGGATTTAATATTTGCATCAACCAAGCGACATTCTTGGTCAGAGGCTCCTCGGTGGAAGTTTTCGTAGTAAAAGCGGCATTCTCGGCCGTCTGGTGTAATCATGGGTTAGGATAAAAAAACAGTTTTCAGTTTTTGGTATTGGGACTTTCGCTACAAATATTTCCGTAACTGTAAAGGCGTACTTCGACAAGCTCAGTACTCTATGCAAGCGAAAGCCTAAAGAATATAGGGCTTCTACGAGTTTTGCTTCGTTTCGGCCGATAAATCTGTACTATCTTAACCTTATATTTAGGATTTGAAATCAAATTGAAGAAGTTGTGTAGATTCTGTGTAGGGCGGTCACACACTCT
>JAHDGV010000362.1 GCA_020631655.1 Chloroflexota bacterium
TAAATGGCCGAAATAGATTTCGGCTTAAGCTCAACTTTGTTGAGCCATCGTCATTAGCCAATCCAAAATCATATGTATGATTATATTGTTGTCGGTGCAGGAACTGCTGGGAGCATAGTCGCCAGCCGCCTTTCAGAAAGTAGCAAAAACACAGTCTTACTTTTAGACGCTGGGGAGCCGTGGCAAGGTGGCACGGTTGCACCGTCTACTTGGCTTGATCGAGTCAAAAAGGCTCAAGATACCATCGACAACAAAGATGCGGAGCGTGATTACGAAACGTTGCCCCAGCTAGCGCTCAGCGGCCGAAAGTTTAAAACGGTACCGGCCACAGGCGTAGGTGGAGCAGATCAGGTCAGCTACGGGCTGTGGCACCCGCCCACGGCCGAGCAGTTTGACAGTTGGGGCATCCCCGGCTGGATGGGGGCCGACATGGCCAACGCCCGTGCCAAAGCTGAAGAGAAACTTTCATTTGAGTCAGCCCCACTCAGCGACATCGGCCGTAAATTGTGCGGAGCTTTGATTCAGGATGGCTATCAAGTAAATCCGGCTCAGCTCATGGTCCAGAAAAAGCGCAAAGTTGGGGTTGCTGAAGCCTATTTTGATGAAACCCGGTATCGATCAAATTTAACCGTGCGGTACGACGCCAAGGTGCTCAACCTGATGTTCCGCGACGGCAAGGCGGTTGGGGTACGCGCCTATCGCTCCGAAGCGGAAGAAATTCAAGAACTAATCGCCCAAAAAGAGGTGATCATTTGCGCAGGTGCCTATCGCAGTCCACAAATTTTACTTTTGTCCGGCCTAGGGGCGGTTCAGGACCTTAATCGATTGGGCATTTTCCCTCGGCAAAGTATGCCGGGTGTAGGAACCGGCCTTATCGACCCACCGGCCGTCGACATTGTGCTGTCTACAAACGGGCCAACCCGCACGCTCAAATCTAGCCTGTTCAATCGGGCGCCAGACATTATTAATCTGCCCGAGGCTGTTGCTACATCTGAAGATGGGCTGATGGTGCAGTTTTGGCCTGAGGATTTTGAAACAGGCGACCCAACTAGCTATCGGATCCGGATTTCGCTTACCAATCCTGCCAGTAGCGGCCGAATCTCTTTGCGCTCAACCGATGCAATTCATGCCCCCCGCATCAACCCAAATTATTTGGATGAGGATCAAGATGTGGAACGGTTAACGGCCGGGGTAGCCACGCTCAAATCGCTATTTGAAGAACTAAACATCAGCGGTGTAACATGGCCCAAAGATGCCGACATGAATAACTTTGTGACTCAGCATGTCCGTTCGTCGTGGATGGTGCAGGGCTCTTGCCGTATGTCCGATGCATCGGCTGGGGCGGATGCCGACTCGGCCGTGGTAGATGCGTCAGCCGTCGTTGACAGCGACTGCAAAGTTATCGGCATTGAGGGGGTCCGGGTAGTTGATGCCTCGATTCTGCCGAAGCCATTGGCGGCCGGGACGTTGGCCACAACGGTGCTTATAGCCGAACGTGCGGTTGAGAAAATTTTAGGAAAGTAAGAGCCTGCTTCTCTGATTCAATTTATTAAAGCCTACTGCCTGCAAGTCGTCCGTTTTGCGAACTATTTTCAACATGTCTACCTCTGGAAACGAAGTGGAAACAGCCCCAAAGTATAGTACTGCTATAACAACGATTTAAGTTCTGGTTTGCACAGTTCACAAAGAAAAAGGACTTGTAGTAAGCGATACGAACACTCTGAGTTTGATCAATCAATACAAGTTGCTTCACAAATCATAAGCAACGATTTTTAAAAATTTAGGAGACACAAATGAGTATTGTAAATGGAACATGCATTCGCACTAATGAAACTGCCGCAGTTTACTTAATGGAAAACGGAAAACGTCGCTGGGTTCCAAATCCAGCAACTTATGACAATCTGTTTCGGAACTGGGATTCCATCAAAGATCTTCCGGCCGTAGAGGTTGATGGACTACCTGTTGGGGATCCACTTTCAGATGGTGCAATTCTTGCACGAGCTGGATCAGATCATGCAATTTACCTTGTTTCAAATGGTGAAAAACGGCATATCACCGGTACAGAGACTAGCCCGAGAAATCTCGATTTAAATAAAACGGTTTCTGTAAAGCCGGAAGTCATGAATCTGATTGAGACAGGCACACCTATGTAAGTGATCTGAGCCCAAAAACTCAGACACGATTTATCAATGGAGGTTCCATTGATATTTCCAACCATCTTAGATGCGGAGACAATCGATTGAGTCAGCCTTAACTCAGTCAATAAAAAAGCGCTTAACCAAGATAACTTGGCTAAGCGCTTTTTTTCGTTGATGGTGCAACCCTTTTGGCTACATGCCTTTCAACCGATCAGAAATTTCATTCCGACTGGCCTCAAGTTCTTTCGCTACAACTGCCTCTAATTTAAAGAGCCAAACATCAGCGTCACAACCAGATCAAAAGATGCAGACATGACAAACTTTGTGACTCAACAGATTAAATCGTCATGGATGGTACAGGGCTCTTGTCGAATGTTCGATGCATCGGCTGGGGCTGATACAGATTCGGCCGTTGTTGACGCGTCAGCCGTTGTTGACGGGGACTGCAAGTCTATGGGGATTGAGGGCGTGCGGGTGGTTGATGCCTCGATTCTACCCAAGCCATTGGCGGCTGGGACGCTGGCGCCTACCTCTGGAAACGAAGTGGAAACACTGCATCAGTACAGTTATGTCATAACAACGAACTAAGTTCTGGTTTACACAGTTCAACAAAGACATGAGCTTGAAGCAAACCAAACGAGTAATTACGTTTCTTAAACTTACAAAATCTCAATGAATTGAGAAAACAAAAAGGATAGAAAATGATAACCGGACAAAAAATATTAAAAGTTAAACTGAAAAATTCAAAAAGCAATGAGTATCTAACTCAAGATAAAGGTGGGACTGATAGCGGTGCAAAAAATGTGAGCGTTTGGCCGTTGCACAATCATTTAGAAGATCCCGATGGAAGATTCTGGTATCTAATCCCTCTTTCTCCGCTTAAAACCAATCGGCACTACTACATTGCGAATGCAAAAAGCGGACAGGGCTTGTTACAAGAATTTGGAGGCAAAGAAAAGAACAGACACAATGCGATGGTCTGGCCATTGAGTGAACGGAAAGGGCCAACAGATCATGGTTTCATTTGGGAGACAGATACACCGATCCAAGCTAATACAACGACAAGGTTCACCCATTTTGTAAGCAGGCAGATTCTTGTACAAGAATTTAGTGGAACGAGAAGAGATGAAAGAAATGTCGATGTATGGTTCAAAGACGGACCATTTAGCGATGAAGATGGCACAAAATGGGGAGTAGAGGTTGAAGAAGAATTTCCACTACCTCATGTACCAATCGTCCCGCAGATAACGCGTGATGAGATTAAAAAACGAGCGAAATCAAAAATGCAAGGTGAGAATTACCCTGACCTGATCCACGTTGGAATAACAGAAGTTGAAATGATCTCAGGTATATTCGCCGAAGATTCTAGCCCAATCAGTCACAGACTTAAACAATATTATAGGCTTGAGAAACATTCTGAATGGTATAGGGTCGAAGATTTAACCAACTATGGAAAAGATGCAAGCACCGTAACAGTGACCTATACAAAAGGTTGGTCACGGGCCGAAGAAAAAAGCTTATCTACGACATTAGGAATGGAAACTTCAGTAGGTGAGGAAGGGGTTGCATCGGTAAAAATGTCTTTCTCTATAACCGCAGGTTATTCAAGAACAGATTCAAAGAGCGGATCAAGCAGTGCAACTGTGCAAGTAAATGTACCAGCGGGGGATAAAGCAGCACTCTATATACCACGCGACACGCTTGTACTACTCGCACCAAACGGCGAGGAAGTTAAGAGATGGAAGTTAAATACGCGGGAACATAGTAAGTTTGTGATTATATAAAACTCGATTCACTATCTTCATTGGCTCCTCAAAAAGCATGGGTTTCTTCCAAAAGAGCCCATGCTTTTTTTGTTGATAACTTACATCCCTTTCAACCGTTCCGAGATTTCATCCCGGCTGGCCTCAAGATTGGCCAACGCTTCACGCTCTTTGGCAACAACCGCCTCTGGAGCTTTTTCAGCAAACGGGCCGTTGAGCAGACCGTTCTTACGCTTGATCTGGTCTTCAAGATCAGCCAACTCTTTGGTGAGCCGCTCTTTCTCTTTCTCCAAATCAACCATTCCGGCCATCGGCAAGTACGCGGCCAGCGACCCCAAAGATAGGGTCACACAGTTGTCAGGGGCATCTGCACCAGCATCGATTGTGAGCTGATCTGCGTCTAAGCGAGCCAAGAACACAAGCGCATCCTGCATCTCTGCCATTGCACCGGCCGAGTCGCCAGCGATAATCGCCGCGATCCGTTTACCGGCCGGAACATTGGCTTCAGCACGGGCCGCACGGATGGCACGAACCAGTTCGCGCATCTGCTCAAAACTAGCCGCCTGCAGGTACGTTTCACCAGATGGCTTGGGCCAGTCAGCAATGATCAACGCCTCACCGTCGTATCCGCCAATACCTAGATCAGCATCTGCAAACGCAGACTTTAGCTGTTGCCACGTCTCTTCCGTTACATACGGGATGAACGGATGCAACATGCGCAAAGACTGATCCAAAACATCAGCCAGAATCGACAAAGTCGTCCAAGCTTGCGCACCGCCAGCCTGCATCTGAACCTTAGCCGTTTCCAAGTACCAGTCAGCAAAATCACCCCACAAGAAGTCGTTGATTTGCCGGCCGGCTTCACCAAACTGGTAGCCGTCCATCAAACGGTCAACGTCTTGGATGGTTGTTTGCAAGCGATCCAAAATCCACTCATCGGCCGCCGTGTATGTTGGGCTAGATGGTTTGTCTGCGGCCGAAACCTTTTCGATGTTACCAACGATAAAGCGGGCCATATTCCAGATTTTGTTGCCAAAGTTCCGGTTGCTCTCAACACGGCTCAGGGCCAAGTTGAGGTCGTTGCCGGGGGTACCGCTGGTGAGCAGGGTAAAGCGCAACGCGTCGGTGCCAAAGTCAGCAATCACTTCGAGCGGGTCAGTCACGTTCCCCAGCGTTTTCGACATTTTCCGGCCGTGCTCGTCTCTGACGAGGCCGTGCAGATAAATGGTGTGGAACGGAATATCGTTGGTGTACAACAAGCCTGACATAACCATCCGGGCAACCCAGAAAAAGATGATGTCATAGCCGGTCTCCATCACGTCTGTTGGATAGAAGCGTTGCAGGTCCGGCGTGTTATCTGGCCATCCCAGCGTAGAAAACGGCCACAGCCCGCTGGAGAACCAGGTGTCCAAAACGTCTGGGTCCCGCTCAAGCTGAACATCATCACCATATTTTGCTTTGGCGATGGCAAACGCCTCTTCCTCTGTTTTGGCACAAACGAATTCGCTCTCGTTGCCGTTCACGTACCAAATCGGAATTTGATGCCCCCACCACAATTGGCGGCTGATGCACCACGGCCGGATATTGGTCAGCCAGTTTTCCCAGATCTTGTTAAAGCG
>JAHDGV010000363.1 GCA_020631655.1 Chloroflexota bacterium
ATTCGGCCGCTCTTCAGCCTGTTCCCGTCTAGGAATCCAGTTAATCAGATTGGCGATAACCCCAGCCGGAAACAACAGCACGATCAGGACAAACGCCACCCCCATGATCCCCTGCCAATAGTTGACCAGCCGATCTCCCAAAATAGAGGCGATGGCGCTAATCAGCACCGCCCCAATCGCTGGCCCGATTAAGGTGGCTCGGCCGCCGACAGCGACCCAAATCAAGATTTCTGTGGATAACACAAATCCCAAAAGATCGGGTGAGACGAAGCCAACATAGGGGGTGTAGAGCGCCCCTGCAAAGCCAGCGATGACGGCCGAAATGGCGAACACAATCGTCTTGGCCCGCGAGGTGTCATACCCCAGAAAAGAGGTTCGTTGTTCGTTATCTCTAATCCCTTTGAGAAGCTGGCCAAACGGGGTTTTGACAAGCTGATCACAGCCGTACAGGCACAGCATCAGCATGACCAAAATGATCCAATACCATTGGGCTCGCTCGATTGGGAATCCAAAAACGGCGATCTTGGGGATTTGGGCCAGCCCGTTAAAGCCACCGGTTAGCTCGTAACTTTCGATCGTTAGCTCAACGGCGATGAGGGCCAGCGCCAGAGAGACGATGGCGAAATACGGGCCGCTAATCTCGCGATAAAACAGGATCCGGCCGATGATCAGTGCCAACACAGCGGGTAGCAGAATAGCGATCAGAAACGCCAAGATCGAAAGCTCAGGCGGAACACGTTGCAAAACCAAGGCGCTCCCGTAGGCACCCAATCCAAAAAAGAGAGCGTGACCTAAGTTCAGCACGCCGGTGTACCCCCACAGCAAATCGAGGCTGACCGCCACGATGGCGAAGATCATAAACCGGCCGATCTGATTGACCCAAAACGAGCCTGCCCACAACGGGAAAATGATTAGAAAAATGGCGAATAGGGCCATTGAAAATTGGAAACGAGTGAGATGACGAAGGTTCATATTAGCGTTTGACCAATCCTTGCGGCCGCCACTGAATAATCAGGATCGACAACACCAAAACAGAGATGCGAGCCACCACCGGATTAGCGAAAAAGCTGATAAGGCTTTGCAAACTTCCGATCAGGGCAGACCCTGCGATGATCCCGGTCACCTGACCTAGGCCACCCACAATCACCACAAAAAAAGCGTCGAGCACAAAGTCCAATCCCATCTCTGGACGAATGCTGATGATGGGTGCGATTAATGCGCCCGCTAAACCAGCAATCGCCGCCCCGTAGGCAAACGTCATCCGGTAGATTTGGCGCGTATCAATGCCTAGGGCATCCGCCAAATCGGGGTTGTCTATCGCCGCGCGAATGTGCATCCCCCAAACCGTTTTTTGCAACAGGTAGTAAGAGACACCCATGATCAGCACGGCTAACCCCATCACCACAATCCGGTACAGCGGGTAGTCGCTACCCAAAATGGTGATTGAGCCGGGCAGAGGGTGGTCGATGTATTGGAACTCTTTGCCAAAAATCAATCGAGCCACCTGCACCAAAATGATGCTCAGCCCCCAGGTTGCCAACACCGTATCAAGCGGATTGCGATAGAGAAAGCGGATCAGGGACCACTCGATCACATAACCGACTGCGGCCAGCAGGATAATGCTGATCAACATCCCCCACCACGGATTTAATCCCAAATAGCCGTTGGCGATGACAACGCTGTACGCCCCTAACATAAAGAATTCCCCGTGCGCTAAATTGATGACTCCCATCAGCCCAAAGACGATGTACAGGCCGGAGGCGACGAGCAACAAAATGAGCACAACGCTGGAGGCGTTTAAGACGAGCGGAACGATTAGATCTGGTGACATCGTGCGGTAATTTAGTAGGGGCTAGGCACTTTCGTTTTCCGTTTTGAACCGATTGGCTCTTGAAAGAAGAAAGTGTCTCGCCCCGATTGGATTAGTTGCAGTTTTCACCAGACTCGATCACACCAAAATCATTGATGATTTCAAACTGCCCGCTGGCGTTGATTTCACCCAGGTAGATGTGTTGATCAAGGTGGCGACTTGTGCCACTCAAGGTCACCGGCCCGCGCGGCCCGTCATACGAGATATCGCTCATCCCCTGCACAAGCTCAGCCGTCTCGAGTGACCCTGCATTCTCTGCTCCAATCGCAAAGAGCTGGATCGCCTCGTACACCGACTCACTCAATGAAGTCATCGGTGGCGCTTCGTCACCGTAGGCGGCCCGATAGCTGTCTATAAACGCGCTGTTATTGCCGGTTTCGAGGTTGTTGAAGTAGGCAAAGACTGAACGAACCCCTTCGGCCGCCTCCCCCAATGCCAGCCCGCTAAACTCTTCCAAAAGTAGGGTCAAAACTTGGGTGTCTTCGGTTACGCCAAAATCAAAGAGCTGTTTCTGGAATGCGATCCCATCCCCGCCGACAAGCGTCTGCAAAATATGATCAGGATCAGCATCTTGGATTTGGGTGATCTCAGAGCTAAATTCGGCCGTTCCCAGCGGGACATAGACCTCGCCAATTACGGTGCCTCCGGCCGCTTCGATGATCGCTTCGGCCGCTTCGTTTGAGGTGCGTGGCCAGACGTAATCATTGCCGATCAGGTACCATGTTGTGCCGCCAAATTCCTCCATCAAATACGGAATCGCCGCCTGAATCTGCTGATTGGGAACCTCGCCCAAATTAAACAGATTTTCAGCGCAGGCCCCACCTTCATACGTTGGCGTGTACAAGTAAAGCTTGTCGGCCGCTTCGATGATCGGCAGGGCCGCCTCACGGCTGGCGCTCGAGTGCATCCCGATCACAATATCGACGTTTTCCTGATTCACGAGCCGATCAGCGACTTCATTCGCTTTTTGTGGATTAGTTTCATCGTCCCCGGTCACAAGCTCAAGCTGACGCCCTAGCACACCACCGGCCGCGTTTATTTCATCGATGGCTAGCTGAGCCGCATTTTCGGTTGGCTCCCCAAACAATCCGGCCGGGCCCGTATACGATTGCAATAGCCCGATTTTGATCGGCCCCGTCTCTTCTTGCGCGCCGCATCCGGCCAACAAGAGCATAAACCCAACACACCCAATAAATAATTTTAAACGTTTTTGAATTCCCATTTTTTCTCCTCAATTAGACAAATACGACTAATTTGCAGTTGCACCATCTGCGCAAAAACAGGTGGCAACTAGCAGGCGTTAATCTACTGAAGGAGTCGGGATAGGCGTATCCCCAATTTTAGGGATATTTGTAGACGGGCATCGAGTTTCCCAGAAGTTTGCCATTTCGTCCCCCTCATCCGTCCCTCTAGGGACGACTTCTCCCCCAAGGGAGAAGAAAAAGAGGTTCGCCTCGTCGATAGTGGCCCCCTCTCCCAAATTTGGGAGAGGGCTGGGGTGAGGGTTTAAACTGTCATCAATGCTTGATGTGCATCATAGGGCTCAAGATGAGGTGATTCAGCTCCGACCGATTGGTGACATTGAGTTTCTTAAAGATATTTTTGATGTGTGTCCGCACCGTGTGGAAAGTGATCGTCAGCTTCTGCGCAACCTCTTGATCGCTATCCCCCTGGATCAAGAGAAGCACGATCTCAGCTTCCCGCTTGGTTAGCCCAAACGCGGCCGCGATCCAGCGGCTATCAACACTGGTTTTGGGATTGCTGTAGACAGTGGCCACAAAGCGGCTGATGTTAGTCTGCGGCCGACGAATCGAAATCGAATAAATCCCAAACGAGCCGGTAGACTTGCCGCTTTTGGCAATGAGCTTGATTTGTTTCATCAGTCCGTTAAACAAACCTATAGGCGTTTTCTCTTGAAACGCAATTGCCGACTCGTTTTGACCAACCAAGCTCCCGTTGAGAAATTCAAACTGGGCCAGTTGTTGATCGGCCGGAAAAGCGGATATTTGCTGATGAACCCGACTATTGCGCAAGGCGTTAACGAAGTGGGGCTGGAGCAGGTTCAAGATTTGGGCTTCACGCGCATCAAAATTCGGCCGATTTTTGTACCGCCAAATGCGCCAATCCCCGATGTTTAAATCGCCGTCGTACGCGAACAGGTTGATCCCGTAGTACAGCCGATCTTGATACAGAAAGTCATTGAAGAATTCAGTTTTTACCAGCTCGCGCTGGGGCATAATCTGGGAGACTAATGTGGCACTTTTTTGCTGTTGTAGTTTGAGGGTGATCGGGTCACAAAATTGATAGTAGCGTTCGTACTGGCTCAAATTGTCGGCCGCCATGTTGAGTGCAACACGTCGGCCGAACTTTTCTGTGGCCGGGTCCCAAATGTACGAAGCAAAGCAATCGGCGCGCAAAAGCTCGAGCAGGTCTTGAGCCACCAGCTCACGAATCGCATCAGGATCAAGTGAGGAGGATAGGCTGGCTGTAATTTTAAGAAGCTTTTGTGTTTCGTTCGAAGATAGGTGCATCCGGTTCACCAATAACAATACAAAGCCGATAGATCTAAGCTTATCCATATTATTGAGATTCTCCGTTTTTTGCAAAGGGAACCCTCTATATTTTTGTTAAATCGATTGGGATGAGGCCAGCCATTTGGTATCATCGGCCGGATGAAACGAATAATTTTCCTGCTTTTATCTGTATTCTGGCTGATCGGTTGCGCCACGGCCCCAGAGGTCGTTGTCGAGCCTGAAACAGTCATCGAAGAGATTGAGGAGCCAGCTGAAACCGAACTTCCCCTATTCGAAACTGGCACCTACGGCGAAAAACTTGTGTTTGACGGTGTTGAGCGAACCTACATGGTTCATGTTCCAGAAATCGCAAATGACGGTGGAGACTTACCCCTGCTCCTAAACCTACACGGATTTACCGGAACGTCGGAATCACAAATGAACTACGCCGATTTTCGTCCCATCGCTGATCGGGAAGGGTTTATTTTAGTCTATCCACAAGGGACGTTGCTGAATGATGTTGCCGGAGACACCCATTGGAACGTGGGAAGCTGGACGAGGGAAAGCACGGCCGATGACCTTGGATTTTTAACCACGTTGATCGACATCATGATCGAGGACTTTAACATCGACGAAAGTCGCGTTTACTCAATCGGCCATTCAAACGGCGGCTACATGAGCTTCCAGCTGGCCTGCCAGATTGGGGACAGAATCACGGCCGTCGCTTCGATATCTGGCACGATGACGCCCGAAAACTATAGCGACTGCGAACCGACCCATCCCACACCGGTTTTACAAGTGCATGGCACCAGCGACACTGTTGTACCGTACAACGGAGCAGTGTGGACCAAATCGGTCGATGATGTTGTGGCCTTCTGGGTTGAGGCAAACGGGCTGGAGGGAGAGCCAATCCTTGAAGAAGTTGCACCCAGCCCAGATACCAACGCATCGAGTAGTTTGGTGCGCATCCGGTACGGCTCGGCCGACACTGACGCCGTGGTTGAACACATCCAAGTTGATGGGGGCGGCCATGAGTGGCTGGGGCAGGAAAATATTGCAGGGCAGGCAAACTTAGACTTAAACGCCAATGAGGAGATTTGGGCATTTTTGTCTCAGTTTAGCTTGGATGAGCT
>JAHDGV010000364.1:0-3914 GCA_020631655.1 Chloroflexota bacterium
TATTAAAGTAATTATGTATGACACAACCGGTTCTAAAAAAACCCCGGTTGAACTACCAGGTGATGTAGAAATGCGCCGTCTTATTCCGGCGTTGGTGACCAAAATGGGACTACCCTCAAGCCAGGGAGCAAACCCGATTACCTACCGCATTGACCATCGTGCATCTGGTAAACGGCTGGGCGAAGATGAAACACTCGCTGGAGCCGGTGTAGTAGACGATGACATTCTGGTCCTAATGCCAGAAGTAACAGCCGGTTAACGGCCGCTTACGCACAGAACTTTGTTCTGATGTAGGGGTAGGGGTGTCCCTTGTGGGCACCCGGATAGCCAGCAAAGTTGGTAGTGATCGGAAAAAGAAACCGATCACATTTATGTCATCATAAAAAAGTTTATGACCGGCCAATCAGCCTATCTGATTGACGGTTGACAGGGGTTACAACCATGTCATTTAACATTCGGGAAAGACGCTTAACCAACGATCATCGTCTTCTCCGGGAACTACATGAAAATTCAGACTTAATCGATCTTGTTCAGGCAGACGGGCATCCGCCTGATCGTTACACCATTCGCTATAAATGTAAAGGTGTTGAATCGGTTGATAGTCGCAACAAACCGGTTATTCGTGAGGTGCATGAGGTGAGTATTTACCTGCACGCAGAATACCCGCTCAAACAGCCACAAATTAAGTGGCTAACACCTATCTTTCATCCAAACATCCATAACACAGGCGCAGTGTGTATTGGAGCGTGGTGGCCGGCCAAAACAATTGACGAATTGATCTTAAACATGGGAGACATGATTCAGTACAAGAATCTTGATCCGAAAGATCCAATGAACTCAAAGGCGGCCGCATGGGCACGACGCAATCGTCATTTATTCCCGATTGATGATCGGGAGCTAAAAGGTGCTCAAGAAGCAGAGGCACCGATTGAAATTAGCATTGGTGACGATGAGGATGATCTTGGGATCAAACTACTGTAACCAGTTGGTCAAGTTATTCAGTGGGTCAGTGGGTCAGAAGGCCAGACTAAAACACTGAAAAACTAAAGTACTGAAATACTCCAAATCATGGAAATTAAGTTAGGGCAGACAACAAGCGTTTGGGACGATCTGCCTGCGATTCAGGCACCCCCAATTACAGACATTGCTCGGCTACACGGCATTCGCCCGGCCGACAACGAAGTTGTGGTCATGGTGCGACAGGAAGCCCTGTTGCAGATTGATGAACACGGCCGGAGCGACACCAGTGTTGAGCTGGGCGGGTTGCTGTTGGGGAACGTGTATCAAAATAGCGATCGGCTGTTTGTCGATGTCTCGGCCGCAATTGTGGCCCGGAGCGACAAAAAAGGGCCGGTCCATTTTACATTTACGGCCGATGCGTGGGCCGCGTGCCATGAAGAGCGTGAAACCGTTTACCCAGACCTAAAAATTGTAGGTTGGTACCACACCCATCCTGATCTCGGTGTCTTTTACTCGGGGGATGATGTGGTGGTACACACAACCGCATTTGCCCTGCCGTGGCATGTGGGTCTAGTGCTAGACCCTGTGCGCAACACGGTGGCACTCTTCGGCTGGGAACAAGACGAAATTTCTGGCGACCAGTCGATTGAACCGCTACAAGGCTGGTTCGAGATGGCGAGTAGCCAAGATGGCTCGGTTATCCCGTGGAAATTCCGCCAAGCCAATGGGCTACGCGGCATGTGGCGGGATGCGGCCAGCACCCGCGGTAGTCGGTACGATGGGGTGAACGGGGCAAACGCCGAACCTGAAGAACTGCTAAGCACGGGAGATGTAACTTTCTTAGTTATGTCTGCCCTGTTAGCGGCCATTTTGTTATGGGCGCTGGTGCTTGTTCCGAATCAACAAAGGGATGAGAAACTGGCGGCTCTGACAGCCCAATCGACCCAAATACAGGTTAACGAGTGGCATGCGGCCGGTGAGCTTTCTTGCCCAGCGGCAGGGATGTATCTTGTTGATCCACAACCGGGGCAATTTATTCAAAAAGATACCGTCGTCTCGATTGTTGGCCGGGCCGATATCCCCAAATTAAACCGATATGTGCTCCAATACGATCATAAGATAGACGGTTGGACTACGATAAAAAGTTTCAATGGCGAACCGCAGGTTGAGCCGCTGGGGAATTGGATTACCAGCGATCTAAACACAGGGTTGTACTCGATCCGCTTGGCCGCGCTGGACGCGTTTGGGAATCCGATGCCAGATACCGCATGTGTGACATCTGTCTGGATTGTTGAACCATCTGCCAATTAGACGAAAGTCGCTAAAAAAAGATTTTGATCAAACTGCAAGAACTAACAACCATTACAGTCATCAAAGTTGAATTCCCCAATCCGGACGGAAGTGGGATCAAGGAGCTTCGTGCTTCTGTCAATCTGTTGCCAAACGATGTGGTTGGGTTGGTACAAGAAGATGCCGATTCTGGCCTAATCCGACTAAAAACGGTGAAAGACTGTACGCTGGCGGAGCTGGCCCAATTTGCTGAAGAGCTGGAGGGTGAGATCCCGGCCGTGTATGAGCAGATTTTGCTGTCTGACATTGCGGCGGCCGAGAATGGGGTTGTGACCTTCGGGGTAATTTCTGAGAGGCACAAAGCCTTGCCATCGGCCGATGAGCTGTTTGAAGGTGCGGCGATTGTTTTCCCAATTGACACACCGGCCGTCATGGGGCTCGCCAGTGAGCCAGAACCAGAACCAGCGATTGTTGAAGAAGACCCGATTGAGATTAAAATATTAAACGATCCGGCAGACGATGAAGCACACGAAGCTGCCCCTGAATATGTACCCGAGGTGGCGGAAGACAATCGTTTGGCCGGCCGCAAGCTGGAGGTAGACACAGAGTATCCCGGGGCGTGTGACATTCTGTTCATGGAAACGGCGTTTGTAGATGCTAAAAACCATGCGATGACCAGCTTGCGCCGCGAGGTGGCTGGCTTTATGATTGGCCCACCACCCGAGCAACAGCCGAACGGCCGCTATACCGTGCATGTCACCCAAATGATTCCGGCCGAACACACAATTATGCAAGGGGCCAGCGTAACGTACACCCATGAAAGCTGGCGCACGATTCATGATTGGCTAAGCGAGAACCATCCCAACGAAGAACAGATTATTTTGGGTTGGTATCATACTCATCCGGGATTTGGTATATTTTTGTCGAACATGGATTTGTTCATCCACAAAAATTTCTTCTCACAACCTTGGCATGTAGCTCTGGTGCTTGATCCGGTCAACCAAAAAAGTGGATACTTTTGCTGGGACAAAGATCATCAGCAGATTATGCCGTACGATATGCAGTGGCCGTTTTGGGCACATAGCAGTTGGTAATTGACACATCGTTCTTACATCAATTTTTTGTTGGTGGCGAGTAAGAAGTTTTAAGTAGAAAGTATCAAGTAATTATTAGCTATCATGGATTGCGATTCAGCAACCAATAGCTAAAAGCAGAAAGCAAATAGCCAAAAAATGTCTGAACCTGAAATTGAAGGCGAACCGATAAAAATTACCCTTGATGATATTAATCAAGCGGACAAATTGAGTGATGCTTGCCCCATGTGTGCAAGCGCGGTTCACCGTGCCTATGAACATCGTGAGCTAAAGCCGGTTGAATGTGCCGCATGTGAAACGGTTTATCACAAAGCCTGTTGGGATCAGGCCGGTGGCAAATGTGCCATGATCGGCTGTGACAGCACACGTGTGCGGGCGTATGATTCACAATCGGCCGGTGGGGTGGTTATCAACCAAACAGACTTCCGCGAGCAGGGGCCAGCGGTTACTGAAGATCTAAAACGGCAACAGCAGGAGATGCGTCGCCAGCTTGAGTCAGGCTCGCTACTCGGCCGGTTCCTACGCTGGCTCATCCGCCAGATTCGCGTCGGCTAAAATCGATATTAGAGA
>JAHDGV010000364.1:4014-5510 GCA_020631655.1 Chloroflexota bacterium
CGTCGGCTAAAATCGATATTAGAGAAAATGAATCACAAGACCTTCCGGTGTATTGTACAGATCGGAAGGTCTTTTTTTATGCGTAAAGTTTTAAAGATATTTGGCTGGCTGGTTTTGGCCGGTGTCGTGGTTTTAGGGGGCTTCGCACTGTATGTTTACGCCAATCGGCGCGTTGACAGAATCATGCTCATAGATGATTGGTTTGATGAGCCTGAAGCCTATCCCGATTGGTTTGTGATGGGGGGCGAATATTGCCCCGGCGCTCCGATGATGTTCCCATCCGATGGATTTATCGGGGTGGGGTGGAACGATGGGACGCCGCCGATGTATCAGCATACGGGCTATGATATTTTCAGCCCGGCCGGTTACGAGGCGGACAACATCACGCCGATTTATGCCGCTTACGATGGGTATTTAACCCGCGAAGGTGGCTGGCGCAGTGCGGTCATCATTCGGCATCCAGATTTTGATGACCTGCCTGAAATCACCAACGGGGAGCAGATTTGGACCTACTATACTCACATGGCCTCGGCCGATGGCGAGACAAGCTATATCGAGCTAGATTTTCCGCGTGGCACGCGCGAGAAATTTGTGGAGGCAGGGACCCTGCTCGGCTATCAAGGAACGTGGTCCGGCCGACCTACCCCGATTGCGCTCCACCTCCATTTTTCAGTCGTAGAGACCACGGCCAGCGGTGGCTATGCGGACGAAACCCAAATTTCTAACACCTATGACCCGGCTCCATTTTTGGGTATCGAAGAATGGGACGATGGGATTTTGCGCTGTCGGCCGGGATAGAGAGGTGTAAGTGAGAAGTAGAAAGTATGAAGCGGGGGGCCAAAACTTCTCACCTCATACTTTCTACTTCTTACTTAGCACTGGGCATTGGCCCGCTCTTGAGCTTTCGTCAATTTTTTGCCCGTGTCTCCCCAGTTATTTGTTGCCCTAAAAACTTCGCGAGGGAGTTCATCAATCCACCGGCCGTCATGCAGTAGACCGGCCGCCGCGTGACCCAAGGTGTCGGACCCTTGCGCACCGGTCCCGTTGCCGCCCGTAGCCACAAACAAGCGGCCGTGTGGGTCACTTGGCACCCCATCAATTGTTGGATAACCCGAAGGGGTATAGGTCACAATACAGCGGTGCGAGGTCACCTCTAAAAATTCTACATCGGGCAGTTGGGAGCGTAGAGCCTGCTCCATTGCGGGTAAATCATCATCGCTGGGGCCATGCTGGAACCATGCTTGGAGGCCTTCAAGTGTGGCGGGCCAGCTTTCTCCGGCCGAATTGCACCCCATTTTGATCTTGTAGGTTCCATCTGGATACAAAATAGGGGGAGCCATGTAGATGTCATCCACCGGTGAGTCTTCGATATCGTATCCAACCCCTGGCATATTTTTGAGCCGCTCGGCCGTTTCTGCCGAGACTGTCCCCCACACCATCGCCTCGGTTTTGTAGCGGAGTGGGATTGGCTCTGGGAGCAGGTTGTTGAAGTTGGT
>JAHDGV010000365.1 GCA_020631655.1 Chloroflexota bacterium
TCAGCGTTGTCGACAAAATCGTCGTCTTGCCCATCTTCTAGGGCCATTGCTAGGCGTTCGGCCAGTTTTTCCCGGCCGACTGTTTTGAGCTCGTCAAGCTCTAAGCTTAATCTCTCGAGCCCCTCTTCGGTTAATAGATGTGGTTTTGCTACCATATCGATTTGCTCCTCGAATTATAAAAACCTAAACAGGCCAAAGGCATGCTTAGCTTTAAATAATTTACATTAGATATATTGGGATAGTGTGTAGGTTCCTGATGGATTCACAGAGATTCCATCGGTAAATATTTCATGAGTTGGTAAACGCCTTTCAACAAGATTGAAAGGGTGGGGAACAGGTTGATTTCTGTTCACAATTATCGAATTAAACACAATTTTTAAATTTTGTTTTAGTCGCTCTCAGCCTGCCAAAATACCACTGAGGGCGGGGATTATATCAAAAAAAAAATTAAAGCAAAATATTGTTTTTAAACTTTCCGTAGGATATTTATCCTTAGTTAAATTCTTGCCTGTAAAAACGAAATATAACCGATTTTGTATCAGTTTCCTCTATGCAAGTTATGCAAAACATGTACGATACCTGTACAATTTGGTTGTATGACTTATTTTCGATTTTTACAATTGTTTTTAGGAATTCCTCTGATTGTTGTTGGTGCAATTCACTTTTTCATGTTGCGCCAATCTAATCCCCAACTTCCAGAGTCATTTAGGACTTGGAAAGGTTGGGCGGTTACGCTTGGTCTGATTTGTGTTGCTGTTATCTGGACAACCCCTTGGGATAATTATCTAGTTGCAACACAAGTTTGGTGGTATGACCCTGACCTTGTAACCGGGTATTTGATTGGGTATGTCCCGGTCGAAGAATATACCTTCTTTATCCTACAAACAGCCTTAACGTCAGCATTTACGCTATTACTGATCAAAAAGTTTCCAGCCTACCTAATTCCTAACGATTTTAAGCCAAATTGGAACATTATTAGGAACAGTCTCATCTTGGTTGGATTGGTTTGGCTGGTTTCAACAATTTTATTGATTAGCGGTTATTTGCCTGCAACCTACATGACACTTATTTTGTCTTGGGCCTTAATCCCAGTCATGATCCAATTTTGGTTTGGTGCTGACATTTTGTGGCACTATCGTCGGATCCTGTTTTGGGGGATTGTGCCGATGACGCTTTATTTGGCTGTGGCTGATAGCTTAGCTATTGCGGCCGGAACTTGGACGATAAGTGAAGAAAAAACGTTGGGGATTATGCTCGGTCCAGTCTTGCCACTTGAAGAGTTTACATTTTTCCTGATGACAAATGTGTTGGTTGTGTTTGGTGTAACTTTGCTGTTGGCTCGGCAGAGTCACGAACGCTCGGCCGATATGCCGGTCTTAAAAGAGTGGGTAGCCATAGAGCAAGTGTCTGGTTGAGATGAGAAGCCTTAATTTATCACGCACACCGTCTTTACTGACAACCCTGTTTCGCAACTTTCAGCCGATTCAGCTTGCCCTACTGACGCTGTGGTTTGTGGTGATGACCTGTGTGCCGATTGCAATTTGGACCATTGGTGAACAAACCATCCCATACACAATGTTAGCGGGCACACTGGCCCAAGCGGCCGTGGTGATAGCCATCTTGATAAACGTTTGGGGATGGCAACGCACATGGCTGACATTTGCCGGGGTCGCTGTAATGGGGTGGCTGGCCGAAGTAATTGGCACTGTTACCGGCCTACCTTTCGGCCGATATGAATACACCGACCTGCTTTGGCCGCAAATCGCTCACGTACCTCTTTTAGTCCCTGTAGCATGGTTCATCCTGCTCCCATCGTGCTGGCGAATTGCTGAGATGATTCTTGGGGACGATGCTAAAAACTGGCAACGGGCCGCACTCGCGGCCGCAAGCATGGTGGCTTGGGATCTGCTTCTGGACCCACAAATGGTGAATTGGGGCTTCTGGATTTGGCAAGATGTCTCGGCTTTTTCTTGGTTTGGGATTCCGTTTTTAAACTTTTTTGGCTGGTTTGTCGTTGCGTTTCTGATGGGGCTTGTCTTGCGCCCTAAATCACTGGCTTCTACCGGCTGGTCGCTGTGGCTCGTGTTTGCAATCACATGGTTTTTAGAGACCTTTGGTCTTTTATTTTTCTGGGGGTTAACCGGACCGGCAGTTGGCGGGGGTTTGGTGATGGGTGCATTGATGATCGGATCGTTTAGAGCTTACGCAGGAGAAAAGCATGTTTGAACTGACCGTTTTTAATCTTATTTTGTGGACGATATTGGCATTCTTCTTTGGGGCGCTTCCGTTTGCATGGTGGATCGGCCGTTTGGCCGGAGTTGAGATTCGGACCGTTGGAGATGGGAACCCCGGTGCAACAAACGTCTTTCGCGGGGCCGGAGTTGGTTGGGGCATCGCCGCAATCTGTGCAGAATTTAGTAAGGCCGCAATTCCGGTTGGGCTGGCGTATGTGATTTTTGGATGGGACAGTTATAGCATCGTGCCAATTGCGCTAGCCCCTACGATTGGCCACATGTTTAGCCCGCTTTTGGGCGGCCGAGGCGGCAAAGGGTTGGCGACGATGCTCGGTGCTTGGATTGGCTTAACATTATGGGTGATGCCAGCCATCCTGCTTGTACCACTGTCAATCATTCAATTGGTGTTCAAACCTAAACAGCCGTTGTGGGCCGTGATGCCACCCATCTTTTGTGGTTTTATCTGGCTAACCGTGTTTGATTGGAACCCTGTGTTTGTAGTTGTATTGCTTTGCCAAGTTGGGCTAGTTTTTTACACTCATCTGGTCGTGCCTTCGTCTCAGGTTGAGACATCTGTAAGCCTTTAACCGTTAGAGGGTTATGCTGATTTACTTTTTCGGGGCTCTTTTTTTCCTGACAATTTTTTTGCTAACCGCCCTGAGCAATTTTGCACTGATGGTTCGGTTACGGCCGCAAAAGAATCAGGCTGATTTGTCTCGCTTATCAATTCTGATTCCGGCCCGAAATGAAGCGGCCGTCATCGGCCGGACGGTCCGTCAGCTACTGGGCCAATCTGACCAGCCGTTTGAGCTAATTATTTTGGATGATGGCTCTACTGACGGTACGGCCGAGGTCGCTTTGGAGGCGGCCAAAGGAGATTCGCGGCTAAAAATCATCACCGGTGATCCACTCCCGGCCGGATGGCTGGGTAAAAATTGGGCCTGTCATCAACTCTCCAAGCAAGTATCCCCATCAACCAAGTTTTTGTTGTTCGCAGATGCGGATGTAACGTGGGCGGCCGGAAGCCTGAACGGGCTGATGGCTGAATTTGAGCGGTCAGATGCGGCACTGCTTTCTGTTTGGCCAACCCAGCAAACGATTACTTGGGCTGAAAAGCTGGTTGTGCCCCTCATGAAATTTTCGATTCTGAGCTATTTGCCCTTAGTCGGGGTCCACTACTTGCCGCTATCAGCATTTGCGGCCGCCAACGGCCAATGTATGCTCTTTAAACGACACGTATATGAACACTCTGGTGGGCACGCTACAGCTCGCAATCAGATTATTGAGGATGTTTTTCTGGCTCGCGTGACCAAGATGTTTGGCTTTAAACTGCGTCTGGTTGATGGTGGGGGGCTGATCGGGTGCCGGATGTACACCGGCTGGTCGGAGATCCAAAACGGGTTTGGCAAAAATATTTTGGCCGGTCACGGTGACAGCGTTCCGTTTTTGCTGTTTTCAACCGTTTTTCATTGGATGGTTTTTGCTGTGCCGTTTATTTGGCTCATGTTAACCGGAAGTACTTGGGCGGCCGGATTGGTTTTGCTGGTGCTGGCTCTGCGTGTAGTCAGTGACTTGTTTGTAGGTGTTCGGCCGGGTTTGGCTCTGCTTCAAGCCGTTCTCATGCCGATTTCAGTCTTATTGATGACACTGGTTGCTTTTCGGGCGTTAAGTTGGCACTGGGGGACGGGACCGGAGTGGAAGGGGCGTACGCTAATCATTGAAAATTGATAATTGACCGTTGGCAATTGTTAATTTTTATCTATTCGCAGATCAGTTTTAAAGTGGAGAATGGTCAATTGACAATTTTCAATAATCAATCGTCAACTAAATACGACACGATCATCATCGGAGCTGGCATAGGGGGAATGAGCGCGGCTATCCGATTGGCAGCAGCCGGACAAAAGGTGCTATTGCTCGAAAAAAACCAGGCTGTTGGCGGAAAAATGGGACAGTTACGGGCAGATGGCTTTCGGTGGGACCTTGGCCCGAGCGTAATCACCATGCGGCATGTGTTTGAAGAGCTGTTTGAATCGGCCGGCCGCAAACTCGAAGATTATCTCGATTTACAACCTGTCGAGCCGTTAACCCGCTATTTTTATCAAGATGGGACGATGCTCGACATCAGTCAAAATCTGCCTAAAACGCTAGAGCAAATCGAAGATATAGGTGGTGATGGTGACGTTGAAGGATATTTGGGTTACTTGGCATATGCGGCCCGCATCCATCGGATCACCGGCCCCGTTTTTATCTATGATCGGCCGCCGACTCCGGCCAGCTTTTTACGTGTGCCTGTCTGGGAAATGCCAAAAGTTGACCCGTTCCGCACGATGCAAGGTGCGATCAAATCGTTTGTAAAATCGGCTCATCTGCGCCAGCTTTTAGGCCGGTTTGCGACCTATGTGGGGGCTAGCCCATATTTGGCTCCGGCTACGTTAAATGTGATTGCACATGTCGAGCTGAATGGCGGGGTTTGGTATCCGGCCGGGGGAATTTACAAGATTGCTGAAGCGTATCAGAGGCTGTGCAGTGAGCTTGGTGTTGAGATTCAGACTGAGCAGAATGTTGAAGAGATTTTAGTCAGTTCATCTGGAGCGGTGCAAGGGGTGCGCGTTTATGGAGATGTGATCATGGCGCAGAACGTCGTCGCGAATGTGGATGTTGCCACGGTGTACGACAAGCTGTTGCCACGCACATCGGCCGTCGAACAAAAGCGGAGCAAACTGCAATCGGCCGAGCCGTCGTGTTCGGGATTTGTTTTGTTATTGGGCGTTGACGTAGGGGCGCAGCGTGCTGCGCCCGGGGTCCAGCACGCTGGACCCCTACCGGAATTGCCAGATATGGCCCATCACAATATCTTTTTCAGCCAAGATTATGAAAAAGAATTTAAACAAATCTTTGGTGATGGGGTGATGCCGGATGATCCAACAATCTATGTGGCGATCACGAACAAAAAAGATGCGCACCATTCCCCAGACGGTCACGAAAACTGGTTTGTTTTGGTCAATGCACCTGCTTTGGACAGCACAAAATGGGATTGGGAGGAAAAAGCGGCCGCTTATCGTGACCTAATCATTGAAAAGCTGAAGGCCCACGGGGTTGATTTAGACGGCCGGATTGTAGTCGAAAAAATGCTGACTCCGGCCGACATTCAGGAGATGACCGGCGCACATCGTGGGGCATTGTACGGCACAAGCTCGAATGACAAGTGGGCTGCGTTTAGACGGCCGCACAATAAATGTGCCGAGGTTGAGGGGCTTTACTTTTGTGGGGGAAC
>JAHDGV010000022.1:0-27245 GCA_020631655.1 Chloroflexota bacterium
GTCGACATCCTCTGCCATGTGTGATGTTTCCCGATATAAGTGATCTTAACAAGCGCTACATCTGCTTGTTAGCAAAAAAAAACCCGGCCGATAAAATTGGCCGAGTCTTCTTAAATTTATTTGTTAAACCATAATTTCGTTAATGGTTAGTTTAACTGGCGATATTTCAGTTTCGAATGAAAGTTTTCATAGAAATTGGTGGGCTTTCCTTTATTACAATGCATTTTCCCGGCCGAATATGCATTTCTATTAATCACCAGACAACGTAGGAATTATATCCCTGCAATTTTTCATTGTCAATTATATGTGAAAGTCTGCACCAATAAAATCAAACATCTTACGTTAGATTGATCTATTTCCCATTCTCCGCCTTAAAATCGGTCTTTTCTAGCAGAAAGTCGGCCGGGAAACAGTCAACTTAATGATGAGATGTAGTACCAATTAACCAACCCCTTCAAGCGAAAACCCCTCTTCGCAAGAAACGAGTAACCCGAAACCCTTTTTCTTCCTTCAATAGTTCAGTCAACTCTTTTGGCAGTGCAAATATAATTTGCGACCGAAAAGTTTCTGCACTTGGAAAAAAATTCATGATTTCAGAACTAATTTCATGATTTTCAACATGAGTCACAATTAATTTTCCGTTTGGAATAATCCCCCGCAAATAAGATAGAAACGACTGGATCTCTGAAGGGATCATTTTGGCAGATATGATCAAAATATCCGGCGCCTTTTCCTTTGCCAATTCTATTAAGTTGGCCAAATTTGATGCAATGCGAACCAAGAACTTTTCACGCTTTAAATGCTTCAGAAAAACACGCAAACTGGTTGATTGATTCTGTACGAGAATGATTTCTTTCTTGCTCATGATGAGAATTACCTTCCTTTGCTTGAGCTGTGTGGATTTTTTATAGCGAACCTCCATTTAAAACCCCAATAGAGTCCGCTTTAGCTTTGTCTAAGTTATACCCTTTCTCGAGTGATAGTACTGAGGTACAGTTGATTTTTCCTGTATAAAACAGAATGCAATTTTCGATTCAATTGGATAACACTCCAGAGAAGAAGTCGTCAAAAATATAGGCAGAGTCTATGCAAGCAGTCTTTTCATCAATAATATTGATAGATTTGCGATTAGCGTAACTTTAGTTGACCTAGTTTAACGCTAATCTTTTTTTGGCATGAATATCGGTCGCAATTTACTCAAACCAAAAAGAGCGCTTCACCTTTTTACGTGGTTCAAAGTTGAATCCATACGCAAAAAAGCGACGCGCTCTAGATTGATTAATGCGGCAGTCTGGAAAGTTACTTTTCTTTATCCCACCAGTCTAACGACCATGCTACGGAGCGTTTAATGCCCTCTCTTAAGCTAACCTCTGGCCCATAACCAAGCAGCTCTTCAGCCTTGCTGATATCAGCCACATAGTGAGTCACTTCCCCTACTCTTGCAGGCTTGACTGTCATATTTGGCTCTTTGCCCAACTCTTCCGCAATAAATCGGGCCATATCGACCAAGCTGTTTCCTTGGCCGTATGCCAAATTGATTGTTTGATTTTTGATCTGCCCGCTAACCAACCGCTCAATCCCGCTTGAGACCCCGCGTACGCAATCGTCTACATAGGTAAAGTCGAGAACCTTTGATTCGCCAAATACAGTAATAGGTTGTTCGTTATTAATTGATTTGATGAAATGTGGGATGACTCGGAGCATTCGCTCGATATCGTTGTCGTACCGGCCGTAAACGTTACTAAACCGGAAGACAAGATACGGGATGTCGTAGCATTGAGCATAGGAATAAACCAACGCCTCACCAGAGATTTTGCTGGCAGAATAAGGGCTTTCTGTAAACGCAAAATCTGCATGGGTTTCATCTGTAATATACCGCTGAATATCACCATAGACTTCTCGCGAGCTACTAAAGATGATCGGGAGATTATTTTTGCGACAAAATTCAAGGGCGTTGAACGTCATCGTAATATTCTCCAAAGCCCGTGCGGGGTTTAAAACAAGTTCATGCACTTTGGCGTGGGCCGCAAAATGGACCACCGCATCCAAATTCTCCGGATATTCGATGTTCCCGATCCCTGAGTCAAAATCCCGATACGGCATAGAGAGATCTTGATACAGCGTCTCAATTTTGGACGTCCACATATTGCGCCGCTTGTCGACACCATAAACGAAGTGCCCTTCATCTTGAAGATGAAGCCCCAAA
Source organism: Chloroflexota bacterium (assembly GCA_020631655.1). Taxonomy (GTDB): domain Bacteria; phylum Chloroflexota; class Anaerolineae; order Promineifilales; family Promineifilaceae; genus WTJY01. Next base: position 2,207 of record JAHDGV010000022.1, read on the forward strand.
TTTGTCCCAATTTGCCCACTCGAGCCTGTAATCAATATTCTCATGATATCTTTCCTAGTTAAACGAAACTATGTGTATTGTTTTTAGACTCCCACATCGATTTTAATAGATCAAAGTCATTTTCCACCCTAAACATATGTTGGGGTAATAGTTCGTAGGTCACTCCACCAACATCATTTTTGCAATTTTAATCTCAAAAATGACTAATTGTTTGTTAAAAGCCCGATCTCCCAGAGATGAACATGCCCTTGTGGCCCTTGCTGTGGATCGTTCACAACGAGCTCAATCTGTTTGATAATTAACGTTTCATCGAACAGGATATTGCCAACTGGTTCACCCGTTTGCCCATTCAAGCTCGTAAACCCTTCTACCGTTTGCCCATCTGTCGTTTGAACGATGGCGGTAATATCGGCCGCCCTGTCACGGACATCAAACGTTAAGCCAGTGGCCGTGGCGTCATCATCAAAAACAATCCGGAAATTAGCCGGGTTCCCTTCATCTGTACGACCTAGGGTTAAAATATTGCCATCAAAAATATGCTCAATGTTGCCCAGATCAATCGCAGGGTAGGTAACTGTTGCGGGATAGCCGGAAACGCTTAGCTGAATGTCTCGCGGCCGTCTCAGCTCTTCAAGCTCGGCCGCAAATATCTCATCGATGTTAGGGGCATAGTCGGCCGTTAATACGTAAAAGCCTTCAACACCATTTGGCCATAAAATCGTTTCAGACACCTGAACGTTGGTGAATTTATCGCTATTATTCATCGCCATAAAATCCTCACGAGAGAGGATAAAAACGGTGTCCTCAGGCATATCAAATTTCTTTTTCAGATTGTCACGGGGCAGATCAACCAGTCTAAACGGCACTGGATCATCAAAGAAAAATAGTGCCACCGTGTTTGTCCCGTTTGTCCACGTGTTTGAAATGTACAGTTGACGATCCGGCCGTCCTTCCAAAAGCTCTTCGGCCTTGCCAAAAACTTGTGTGGCCCCATACTGCAATCCACCCAGGCTGTAGTTGTCGTACCACGTCGGGCCATTCACCACGGCATCCCGCATCATTCTAAGATTGAAAAAGGCAAAAATAAGAAAGAGGCTAAGAACAAAGCCGGGGTGAGTCAGGCGGCCGGACAGTCGGGTTTGGAACCATTCAGATTTCCACAACCGATCAATGGCGTCCAATAGCCCGATGCCGGTGATGATCGTTGCAGGAACAACGAAGAACATGGCTCGTGTGACAAACAGCTCGGCGAGCGCAGAACCGGCCGGAGCCACGATTAGAAGCAGGATCAGGTTTCGATATCTCGATTCGCGGAAGTTGAGTACACACAACACCAAGCCCCAAATCGCAAACGGTGAGAAGAAGCGAGAGAGATGGCCGTAGCCTTTCATGTGATGCCGAACCCACTCGTGCTGTTCAGGCACATACCAGTAAAACGGGTTTAAGCCACGCCGATACTCTGCAAAATAGAGGGCTAATTTTTCACTGGTAGGAATTTCTCGCACCCAGTAAGAACCAAGTCCATAAAGATGTTCTGAAATTGATTGAGGGTACAACCACTGGTGGCGTAGATAAGGCAACACAAGCAGAACTAAAACGCCCAACCCTTTTACTGAGTTGGTGCGTTGCTCCCAATGGAATTTGGCATCTGAAATAAAGAGCAGAACACCGCTTAACACCATCACAACCCGGGCCGGGTTGTAGCTGTAAAAACAGATGGCTCCACTGGTTAGAGCCAGAGCCAGTTTGCGAAAATCGGCTGTCTCTCGATACGAAAGGTAAAAGTAGACAAATACGGCGTAAAACGAAACGGCCGTGACTAACTCGAAGGCGGTACGTGAATGCAAAAACCATGCCGGTACAATCGAAAAGAGTAGAGTCCCTACAAACCAATATTTTGATGGGAAAACGTTTTTAAAAATGTAACCCATCCCGATTGCGGCCGGAATTGTGGTCAGGAGCGACATGAAACGGGCCACAAATACCGACTTGCCAAACAACAAGTAGCTGATGGCTTGCAAATAAACGGTTGTGCTTAGGCTGAACTGAAAAGTGTTTTTAAAAAAGGTGGGAAAGAGGACTCCTTCTTTGCTTCTAAACCCATTGCTCAAAAAATCTTGCGCCCGAACAACCGGCATCGCCTCATCTGAAAAGAAGAAGATGGGGAATTCTGCCAGCCGAAAGACCCGCACAAAAAAGTAAATGATCAGTGACAGCACAAACAGGGTCTGAGGATCTGTGAGTTCCCAATTGCGCCAGTTTGGCAGAGGCAGGGTCAAAGATGAAGAACCGGCCGCCTCTGTCTGAATCTGAACTGGAAAATTCTCTAGTTTGCGGCTCGATTTAACTTCACCCGTCTCTTCATCAGCCCGAAGCAGGATATGTTCAGGATCGGCCGAAACAGACTCAATTCTGACCGCATCTCCCTTTTTTAGATATATCGTTACCGGTGTTTTGTCTTCGCTCGACTCGTTAAGCTCGTTTTCCATTTAGGCTTATTCTATCTCTGGGTTAATGATTCTATCAAGGCTAAAGCCGTAAATTTTGGTAAAGCTAGCATTCTACGCCAGCGCCACGGCTCTTTCAATAGTCGATATAGCCACTCGAGGCTTAGATTCTGCACCCATTGGGGTGCTCTTGAAGTCCGGCCGGTGACAAAATCAAGCGAGCCGCCTATCCCAATCGCAACGCAAACTGATCCCAACTTATCCTTGTTACGGGCGATCCACTTATCTTGATTTGGAGCACCAAAAGCCACGTACAGCACATCGGTTTCGGCCGACACGATCTTTTCTACAATGTCATCATTTTCGGCCGGATCGGGTGAACCGGACCAGCTACCTGCAATTTGCAAACCGGGATAGTGTGCTTGATAAATCTCGCCCGCTTTGGCCGCGACACCTTCAGCCGCCCCCAATAAAAACAATCTCTTTCCTTTATATGCGCACAACTCTGCAAGATGGTTAACCAGCTCGCTCCCGGCCACACGTTCGGGCAAACGCTTCCCCTGCCAAGCAGAGGCGTACACTAAGCCAATCCCATCTGGGATACACAGGTCAGCCTGTTGCAACACAGCTAAAAAATCGGTGTCCTTGCGGGCTTGCATCACAAATTCGGGATTTACAGTACATATTTGATGGAGCTGTGCAGGCTCCTCATCTACCCAAAGGCCGATTTGATCTAAGGTTGATTGCATCGACACGTGATCAATCGGTACGTTCAAAATCGTAACGCGTGAATGGGAATTAGCAGTCATTCAATTGCCCAACCAAATAATGATCAGGTTTAAGGAACCGTCACCCGAATGTCGTCAAATTCAACAGTTGCGGTTCCCGGTTCAAATGCGGTCAGCCCTACACCCACATCACCTGTTGCAAATGAGTTATCCTCAACCGAATCAAGCAAAATCCCGTTGACGGTCAAAGTCAGTTGATCCCCTTCACAAGTGGCCCGGATCGTGTTTTCTTCAACCCCCTGCTGAATCGTTTCGGTGAACTGGTATTCCCCCTCTCCGCTTAAATATGTGATGCTGTTGATGCCGGACTCCACTTTACCAATGGCATAATATCCATCTGAGCTGATCACAAACAAATAGAAGTTATTGGGGTCTTGGTAGCGGCAAATTAGGCCAAACGCGTTGTCGTCCGGCCCATTGGTTTTACGTGCCACGGCCGAAACGGTAACATCGTCGATAGGATCTAGACTTGGATTTGACCACCAGAATTGCCCCGGCTCTCGAGATGTCACTTGCAACGTCCCATCAAGCACCCTAGCGCTCCCGGTTAAGGCATCGTCTTCGTATTGATACCAGCCGCAATCTTGATCATCGAGAAATGGATCGGTTAGATACACCCCATCGGCCGAACAACCGGCCGGCCGGCCAGCTACCGGATTAGAAATACAGCCGACACCAAGTGCCAACCCGATAATGATGAAACACCAATGTTTGATTTTGCCCATGCTCCTCAATTTTTGACCCTTTTCCAATGCCAACAATTGCCCTAACAATCGATTATTCATGACTAATATCGTCTTTTGGCCGCAGACCAATCATTTGGTCCAACTCCTTTAATTCCTGCATCAGCTCTTTTTGGCGTGATACGACTCGCATATAAAAAATAATCAACCCCACCCATGCAATCGTGATTCCGGCCGCGATTAAAATAAAATTTATGTCCATAAACAATTTTGCCTTGAAAAGAGAATAATCCCACCTGCATCAATAGTTGAATTGTAGCCAAAAAAGATATACATTACGATCCATTCTTAATTTATACGACTGTGACTTAGAATGAGGAAAAATTTGTGGCGAATCCTATATTAATTGAGTTTCCCGATCAAATAGAAACGGAACGGCTGATTTTGCGCTCAACCCGGCCGGGTGACGGCAAAGCCCTGCGCCAATCGGTGTTAGAAAGCCAATCGTACCTAAAGCATTGGATGGCGTGGGCCGTTGAAATTCCAGACGAGGAAGGGTATGAAAAAATGGTCAGAGAGAATCATGTTGCCTTTATTTCTCGTACCAATTTAATGCTGGTCATTATTTCAAAAGAAAATGGGAAAATGATTGGTGGAACCGGATTTCATAACCTAAATTGGGATGTTCCTTCATTTGAAATTGGGTACTGGCTAAACCCCAACTACACCGGCCGTGGTTATGTAACAGAAGCGGTTAATGCATTAACAGACTTTGCATTTAACACCCTAAAAGCAAAACGGGTCGAGATCCAGTGTGACGCAGATAATGTGCGGAGCGCGGCCGTGGCAGAACGGGCCGGATACACCCTAGATGGCACGCTAAAACACCATCGTCGCCACCACATAACCAAAGAACTTTCGAACACCTTGATCTATTCAAAAGTAAAATAATGGATTCAAAAACTCTAGAAAACGAAGAAATAACCGAAGACCTCAAAAATCCAAACTACTACATTAACCGAGAACTCAGCACCATCGAGTTTAACCGGCGTGTATTGATGGAAAGTCTCAATATCGATCACCCTTTGCTAGAGCGGGTTAAGTTCAACGCGATTTTTAGCAACAACATGGACGAATTTTTTATGGTTCGCGTTTCTGGAATTCGGCAGCAGGTTATGCTGGGTATTCCCGAATCCCCCCCTGATGGGTTAACCCCTCGCGAGCAACTGGTTTCGATTCATCGATCTGTAGACGAGCTAAACACGTTGCAAATGCACAATTGGCGAGCCAATCTTGAACCAAGCCTCAAAAAGAACGGCATCCATTTATTAAAGTACGAAGATCTAAAGTCTAAGCAACAAAAAAATGTCAGCCGCTACTTTGAACAACAGCTTTTTCCGGTGTTAACTCCCCTAGCGTTTGATCCCGGCCATCCGTTCCCGCATATCTCCAACTTAAGCCTGAACTTAGCCGTTGTGGTACGTGATCCTAATGAAGGAGATCGGCACTTTGCCCGTATCAAAGTGCCTGACACGCTACCCCGCTTGGTGCCGCTAAATCCGCTTGACCCGGATGAGCTGATTCAGCCTAAAGTCCAAAAGTTTGTCTGGCTAGAAGATGTGATTATTGCGAACCTTGATCGCCTGTTCCCAGGCATGGAAATTGAGGAAGCCCATCCTTTTAGGGTGACGCGCAACACTGACATTGAATTGCAAGAGGATGAAGCGGATGACCTGCTGGCAACGATGGAAGAGAATCTGCGCAAACGGCCGTTTGGCTTTGTGGTCCGGCTTGAAGTTGCGTCGTCATGCCCCGATCGGATTCGTGATATTTTGATGGCGAATCTTGAGACAACCCAGCTAGATATTTACACGATTGATGGCCCGTTGGGGATGGGAAGCCTGTTCCAGTTAATGAACATTGATCGGCCGGAGCTAAAAGATCCCCCCCTTTATCCCGCCATCCCCGGCCCGTTCCGTACCGGTGACAACATGTTCCGGGTAATCTCACGTCAAGAAGTGTTGCTCCATCATCCATACGATAGTTTTGCCCCGGTCATCAATTTCATTGAAGAGGCGGCCATTGATCGGGACGTATTAGCGATTAAACAAACGCTCTACAGAGTTGATTCAAACTCACCAATCCTTGAAGCACTGATGCGTGCGAGACAAAATGGAAAGCAGGTCACCGTTTTGGTTGAGTTAAAAGCCCGCTTTGATGAAGAAAGTAACATTGAATGGGCTAGAGCTTTGGAAAATGCAGGAGTCCACGTTGTGTACGGCCTAATCGGCCTAAAAACCCACGCAAAGATCACCCTTGTGGTGCGCCGCGAACGTGAAGGGTTAAAACGGTATGTCCATTTGAGCACGGGCAACTATAACACCGCCACAGCCCGCATTTACACCGACCTTGGCTTTATGACGACGGATAATGACATTTGCTCAGATATTTCTGAGCTGTTTAACGTATTAACCGGTTACTCCAACCAGTCTGAATATCGCAAATTATTGGTTGCGCCGAAATCTGCACGGTCACAAATGCTAGACATGATCGAAGCGGAAACGGAGTTGGGCGAAAAGGGGAATATGGTTTTTAAGCTCAACCATTTGGTAGATGCAAAAATTATCCAAGCACTTTATCGAGCTTCGATTAAGGGGGTCAAGATCGAGCTGATGATTCGGGGGATTTGTTGTTTACGGCCGGGATTGCCCGGCGTGAGCGAAAATATTGTGGTGCGCAGCTACATCGGCCGCTTTTTGGAACATACCCGCATTTTCTACTTCGGAAACAACGGCAAACCCAAACTTTATGCAGGCAGTGCAGACTTAATGCCGCGCAACTTAGATCGCCGAATCGAAACGATTTTCCCGATCCAAAACGAAACGCTCCAAAAAGAAATTGTGGAAAATATCTTGGACGTTTATCGCAAAGACACTGCCAAAAGCTATGTGCTTAAACCGGGCGGCCAATATGTCCCCATCGCCCAAGAAATTCCGGCCGAAGATGAGCTGTTTAATGCCCAAAAATGGTACTTAAACGAGCGTAAAACCTACATTCAATCTGTAGGATTGGGTTAGCCAATGGCAGATATTTCCAGCCCCACCAACAGTCGGGTCAAACACATCAAAAAACTGCTAGCCGACCGGCGCTATCGCAAACGGGAAAACGAATTTGTGATCGAAGGGACCCGCTGGATCGATGAGATTGTCCACTCACAAACCAAGCTTTCAATCTGGTTGGCAACAGAACAGTGGCTTGAAGAAAATCCTCAGCTGGCCGCTCAGCTAGAACAACAAACCGGCCGCCCCCTCACCATTGAGCCTGCCATCCTAAAAAGCATTGCAGACACCGACAACCCGTCAGGCGTATTGGCCGTCACACCAATGCCCAGCCCTGCATGGCCCGAAAATCCAGACTTTGTGCTCATGCTGGATCAAATTCGTGACCCGGGTAATTTAGGCACATTGATTCGCTCAGCTTTGGCGGCCGGGGCGCAGGGGATTGTTTTGGGAAATGGGTGCGTAGACCGGTTTAACCCAAAAGTTGTGCGTAGCTCGATGGGTGCGCTGTTGCGGCTCCCCATCCAACAAACCAGCTGGGCTGGTGGCGAAAAATTATGGGGACGGTGCCAAGTTTATTTGGCCGATGCCGCAGGTGATACAGCTTACACAAAAGTGGATTGGAACCGGCCGAGTGCGATCATGATCGGCGGGGAGGCAAACGGGGCCGGTGCAGAGGCTCGTGCAGTCAGCGACGCCTTAATTTCTATTCCAATGGCACAGGCATCGGAATCGCTGAATGCGGGTGTGGCAGGCAGTATTATCTTATTCGAAGCCTTGCGCCAACGAACTGAAAGTTAGATTTTTGATCAAATGTAGGGGTGTCCCTTGTGGAACCAGTCTTTCATCGCCGATGCTTGAACTCCACCCGCATCATCGGCAGATTGTCCTCATCCCACTCCTGCATATTTTCTTCGATTGATCGCTTTGTGGGAATCGCCTCAGGCTCTACTTCAATACGTTCCTGATCTGGTTCGTTTTGTTTCTCTTGTGCGTCAGAAGGAGCCACGCTTTCAACCGGTTGCGCCTCTGGTAATTCAACAACAAATCTGCGACAACATACTTCACACGAAAAATCGATCAACTCTTCGTTTTGGTCTAGCCGCATCCCATATGTTTGTTGCATTAATTTGCGCATTTCATAACCGAGCGGAACGGAGAGCCATTTGCCATCAAATTCATCTACCAAGCGGTCAACAACGTCTCGGCCGTAAATGACTTGCGTGCCGGTCAAAAAATAACAGCAGACTCGGCATCCCAAAAAGTGGCGAACCAACCCATCAGGCGTCAGCTTAAATCCTTTTGAGTCACGGTTATAGGTTGAGCTAGAGTTCGATTTTTTCCCAGAAGCACGCTCTGCATTATTTTTCCGGCCGCGAGGTTTATTTTTCCTGTTCCTCGGTTTGGTCGATTGGTTATTATCGCTTGAGCTATTTGATTGGTCTTGAACAGATGGTAGTTGTTCCGTTTTCTCTGATTCTGGTGAGTCTTGTTGGGGTTCAGTCATGAAAGTCTGTAAAATCCTGAGCCTAATAATTTTTTGATCACAATCAATTCTAACACGGACCGAGAAAATGACTGAATCCAGATCACTCTTATCTCTTTTTCAAAAATGGCAAACAGCAGTAGCAGGCACAAACAATCTACAGCCGCCACATTTTTCAGCCGTGCTTAGGGATGATACCGGTCGCACAGTTACCAACATCGTCGAACACACTGGTGAGGTCAAAGAAGGCTCAATCTTTGTAGCGCGGGTCCGCACGGGAACCGATGGGCATCCCTACATTCCACAAGCAATCAGCAACGGAGCAACAGTCATCATCGGCCAACGGCCTGAGGCTGAGCTGGACCAACCGATTCCGGCCGGTGTGCTTTACTTCCAAACGGCAGACTCGGCCGAGGCAACCGCGTGGCTGGCGGCCGCGTGGTACGATTTCCCCGGCAACGACATTCGTGTGATCGGTATCACCGGCACAAATGGCAAAACCACAACTGGTGCTATTTTGTTTGGCATTCTGCAAAATGCTGGCATCCGGTGCGGCCTGATCACCACGATTCGGGCCGTTTTTGGGGATGTAGAAGAACCAACCGGCCTGCACGTGACTACACCGGCCGCACCCCAGTTGCAGGGCTACCTGCGCCGCATGGTTGATTCTGGCCTAACCCACTGCATCATCGAAACAACATCACACGGCTTAGCCCAACACAGGGTCACCGCGATTCCGTATGAATTTGCGGTTTTGACCAATATCACGCATGAACACATCGACTATCACGGCTCGTTCGAAGAGTATGTGGCGGCTAAGCGAAAATTATTTGAAATTGCGAGCCAGCATCCCAACGGCCACTTGATCTTAAACAGCGATGATCCGATCTACGAAAGCTTCAGCAAAATTCAAGCCCCATCCACACTATCTTTCGGCCGATTTTTAAAACCAGATGGCACGCAACCCGATGTCATTGGATCTGATGTTGAGTTTTCGGCCAAAAACACAAAATTTCAGCTTTCACTGTTACCTAGAACCCACTCATCACCCATATTCACGGAACTTTTGGGTCATTTTAACGTTTCGAATATTCTGTGTGCGGCCACTGTCGCCCATGCATTGGGGATCAATACCGAGCATATTAAAGATGGTGTAGCATCGGTCAAAGCGATCAGCGGCCGGATGGAACGGATAGACGAAGGGCAACCATCTTTAACCATTGTTGACTTTGCTCACACCCCAGACGCTCTGGAAAAAGCGATTGAATCCGCCAAAAGCATGTTGCACAGCACATCCGGTAATCAAGGCAAGATTATTGCCGTTTTCGGGAGCGCGGGTAAACGAGACATTGAAAAACGACGTCTCATGGCTGAAACTTCGGCCCGAATAGCGGACATAACCATCCTCACGGCCGAGGACCCACGTACCGAGCCACTCGAGGGAATTCTGGAAATGATGGCTGCTGGATGCATTTCTCAAGGGGGAGTTGAAGGCGAAACGTTTTGGCGCGTACCAGATCGGGGACAAGCCATCTACATGGCGATTGCTTTGGCGCAGCCGACCGACATCGTGCTAATTTGCGGCAAAGGGCACGAGCAATCGATGTGCTTTGGCACAACAGAATTTCCTTGGGACGATCGCCACGCTACCCGTCAAGCACTGCAAGCCTACCTACAAAATAAGCCCATGCCCCCCCTCGGTCTCCCAACCGAAAAAAGCCTACTTTAAACCGCTTTAGACCCCTGTCTTACGAAAAAAATCACTTAAGTTTGTCTTTAAGAAGCCGGTTCTAGGATGGTTAATAAGTCGTTCTAGAAAGGTTTAATTTCCCTGCAAACTCCAGATAAATGGCCTTCCGAAAACGATTCGTTTCCTTAGTCACTTCTTTTTCACGGTAGTACCACTCCCTCTTTATACCCTAGAAAAAACAGTGTGCTATAAAGAAGATGACAGCTTATTTTTGATCGATTTACGATCAAAAAACAGTGGCGACACAATCGGCTACAACTCGAGTAGGACAATTAAGCCATCTGATCTTTCATTTTAGAGTAAACCTATCATACAAAAGTACCCGATTTATCGAAGGGAACGCGCTTCAATTAATGCTAGAATGCGAATCGATCAAATTGTGCCTAAAACATAATTTGGTCAGTAGAAATCTCATGAAGGATAGAAAAAAGAAGTTTAAGCAAATGACCAATACATCATCACTCACTTCACAGAACCGATTCAATCAAGGTCAAAGCCTTGTTGAATTTGGGTTGGTTATCGGCCTTATCGTCGTCGTCATGCTCGGATCATTTGAGATCTTTAATTTGCTACAGCAAAAATCTGATCTCGAAAAAGTCATTCTTCAGATTGCTCGTCAGTCGGGGGAATTTGGTGGGGTATCCGCCAGTGGAACAGACGGTGAAAAGGAAATTAAGGCTTATGTGCGCCGCCAATTAGAGAATCTTAATTACGACGCATCATATATTGATCCCGCAATTGATTCACTAACCTTTGCAGTCTCCTCCCTATCAGGCACATCATTTACGCCACCTAATCCAACAGTAACTGAATGTCAGTACGGTGAATTTATCACTGTCAACATGCAGGTCGCTTGGGACACAAGTATTCCCAGTCTGCTGTTCTTTGATGGTTTTTTTGATTCAGGGACTTTTGACCTGACAGCTACAGCGAGGTGTTGGCGTGCCATTTAAAAGATTTGTTGACTTTAACAAGAAAAAACCGGCCGGTCAGGCGATGGTTGAATTCGCCCTTATCTTAACTGTAATGATGGGGCTTTTTGTAGGAACGTTTGAACTCATGGTTTTGTTCCGCAAACGGTCAGACTTGGCAACCGCCACCCGTATGGCGGCCCGTCAAGCATCTGAGCTATGGGTTGAAACAACCGATGAAAATGATTTCAAAGAATTGCTCGAAGACTATGTCTACGACGAGATGGAAATCATGGGATACAGCCGTGGCTGGATGGATGGTGACATCGTTGATTCGGATCCAAATGATCACGTCAGGGTCATCATCACTGCGGCCGAGCTGATAGATGATCCCAGCGATCCAAACGCAGCAATTATTAGTGACTCTCCCGATACTCAACCAGATATTTGTGTATACGGCCAATATATTCAAGTAGAACTTGAAATGGATTGGACCTTTGCAGTACTCCCATTTGACCAGCTATTTGGTGGCACGAATGGGCAGGCTGGAATGTTAAGCGAGACCGCTTTGGTTCGCTGTTGGCGCGGAAGTTAGTCTGAGCAGTTAGGTAAATCTATCATGAATTCAATCAAGAAAAACAAGCATCAACAACACCAAGATTCAGAAAGTGGACAAGCTTTGGTCATTAGCGCGGGCATTCTATTTGTACTTGCAATTACGTTCATTCTATTTATGAACGTCCAGCGGGCATATTCACTGGCGAACTATTTAGATGAAACGGCCGAGTTGGCCGCCCAATCTGCGGCTGAACCGGTTGCTAACGACTTGGTCAATGGCGATGTGCAAATTGATACAGCCGCGGCCGTAGAAAAAGCAGAGGCAACCGTAGAATTATTGGCTAGCCTCGCTCCTGAAATCAAAAATGACGTTATCAGAACAACTGATAGCGCTTCAAGATTATCAACTATCAAAATTACCGATATTGAGGTCATCAATCCCGGTCTGACGGTCGATGTAAATGACCCTTTGTGCGAAGAATTCAACAATTCAACGCCGGGTGATGACCTATGTGTATTCCCACTTGTAGCGGTGTATCTCACACTGCCTCACAAGCTCTTTGGAATCGAATTCGATATCAACACCCGAGGCGTAGCGACGCTAGGTGCAAACTCACGACAACCAGAGGCAGTTCCCGTAACGCTCCCGGTTCCGACTGCCCTACCACCTGCACCACCAATCGTTATCCCGGTTAATCCACCCTAGTCTGCTAAAAAATCATTTATCAATTATTTGGGCAGGATTTTTACAAGCACGAGGGGCACGTTCTTATAAAAACCGACCTAACGCAATCATTCAAATTACCGTTCATCGCGTCTGCGATGCATCAGGAGGCAACTAATAATGCGTCTTTCTAGTAGCACACGCTCACTTGTAGCAATTTTGGGAGTAATCTTCTTAGCCGTTTTCGGCTGGATGTATCTCCAAGCAAATCAAACCGAAGTAGCTTATGTTTTTGACCGAGACATTCCTGCTTTTGAATTTATTGGTAGCGCAGAAGGCAACCTAAGAGCTGTAACCGTACCTGCCAACCGCGATTTTGAAGTGATCACTGATCCACGCGAAATCGTAGGTAAATACATCGGACCAATTGGTGTAACGAGCGATACGCTTGTTCAATCAACCCAGCTTGTCGATGAACTTCCATCAGGTCAACGTAGATTTCCAGAAGCACTATTACCTGTGGGGAAAAGAGCCTATGTTGTTGAAATTCCAAAAAGCCTCACAGGGATTTTCAATGAATCTGACTATATCGATCTAATCGCCGTTGTAAATGAAGACGGATTGGTCTCTCCTGACGACCGCGCTGTACTTTTGTTCCAAAAAGTGCGCACTTTAGGTGTTATCAACGACAAATTTGTCGTCGCATTTTCTATTGAGCAGATCGCAGCTTACGAAGGCTGGAAAATGGTCCCGGGTGTAACGTTTACGGCCGCCATCAGTCAAGATGCCAATGGTGACTTCCCACCTCTATTCCAATTACCACTTTATATTGAAGAAGGTGATGGTCTAGCAGACATCTATGGCGCACCTACCCCTACTCCAATTCCAGATCCAGTTGAAGAAACTGAACCTGAGCCAGAATCATAAAGCATTTAGTTTGTTTTTGATTTAGCCATCCGATTTTTTCCAGAAGATGGCTAAATCAAAGCAAACCATTAAACGCACTTCAAAAAAAATAATTAATCGTCGTGACTTTGTTACCACATTTTTCATTTATATGTTTGGAACATTCACGCTCTACCAGAGAAAAACTGGGTAAAGTTAAAGTCACACAAATCACGTAGGACCAATACCTCAAAGATATTTACCTGCAAAATGTGTACAAATATCTGAAACGTATTGTTTGATTAGGAAAGGTGTATAAGTGAACCAATCTCTTCATAAAAAAATATTTGTCGTTGGGAAGTTATCTCCAGGGCTCATAAATTCTCTAACAACTAATTGGCTAGTCAGCTTGGCTCATCAGTACGAAACTGTGCGGGCCTTGCACGAGTATGGTGAAATGACGCTACGCCGTGCTGAATTCAACACGGTGCTCATCGGCGATGGTGTATCGGCCGAAGATCGTCACTATATCTTGAAAGCTATCGAAGCTCGCGGAATCCCGGTTACGGTTGGGGTTCTGACAGTAGAACCTTCCTACGAAACTTGGATTCCTATTCCACCAGAGTCAAGCGCAACTCAAATCGCCGCAGTTCTGAACTTTGTCGGCCGGGTTGATCCTGCTCAAGTCATCATCATGGCTTCTACAAAAGGTGGCGTAGGTAAATCAACAATCGCAACCAATATGGCGATTGCTCTGAGCAAACTACAAAAACCATCTGGTGAAAATTACCGGGTAGCCCTGATCGATGATGACCGCACCACCCGCTCGATTCGAGCATTGATGGGGCTAGATGAGTCATCACCAACCACGGCCGAACTTGTATCTGAAGTTACCGACAACAAAGGTGTTGTTACTTTAGAAATTGTGGATCGTTATCTTTTAAACACACATGGCGTTCGCACACTAGTTGGCCCACCTACCCTGATCACAGACTTTCCACTCGAAATTGATACAGCCCGTGATGCCCTTTCTATCATGGCAAAAGAAATGGGATTGGACTTCATCGTCATCGATGCGCCGCCCGACTTTATTAACACATCAAGCTTCACCTACACCATTTTGCGCGATATGGACCCAAGCATGAAAACAGCAATGATTTTTGTGCCGATTGTTCCAGAGCAAATCTTGCTCCGCAGTGTAGATGACACGTTGGCAACCTTAACTCACTTCCAACACCCAATTGAATTTATCTTTCCAGTAATCAACAGCATGCGCCCTACCCACGACCCAGAAACGGTACGTGGAGACAAGGTGCTCTGGAGAGACCCTATGGGAATTGTTCCATATGTTCAAACCAATCAGTTTGTTGGTGAGACTGGCGTCCCCATCACCGCAGATGAACCTGAAACTGTAATTCAGCGGTTCATTCGGGGGGTTATTCTAGGTCAGTCGACGATTAAAGATGCTCAAGATGCCTATGGAAGCATGGGTAAAGCCACCGTTAGATTCATGGAGGAGGCAAATGGCTCAAGGGTCCGTTACTAAAACCGGACTTTCAACGTCCGCTCGAAGAAACATTCGGTCTACTAAAGCTCCCGGTTCGGTTGTTCATCTGGAACCTGGTCAAATTGATGATGCCCGGCGTTATCTGTCTGACAACCTTGATCCAGAAGATTTAAACCCGTCTAAACTTTCGAGAGGCGGCCGTGAGAAAGTCATCGCTATGTTGCGCCAAGCGGCCAACAAAGGCGAGATCAAAAATGTAAACCGAAATGCGTCTGATAGCATTCTTAAAGCACTGTATAACAATACGGTTGGTTTAGGGATTCTTGAAGAGTTTTTGAGCAATACCAGTGTTGAGCAAATCAACGTTGTTGGCCCCAAAACCATTATCTTGCAGATCAATGGTATCTGGACACAGGTGAACGACGATGATTTGCTATTTCGTGATTCCGATGAACTGCGGATGATCACCGACAACATTGCTCGTCGAGTGGGTAAAGAGCTTTCAAAACATACCAATCCGATTCTTGACATTCGATTTGAAAATCCGGTTTTACGTATTCATGTCAACATGACACGTCGTGAGCACGGAATTTCACTCTACATTCGTCGTGGTCGTCAAGAACCATTCTCCGAAGAATTTCTACTTGAGGCTGGGAACTTTAACCGGCCGGTGATGAAGATTCTTCAAGAAGCGGCCCGCCGCTTAATCGGATGCGTCTTTCTAGGTGGTGTAGGTTCTGGTAAGACGGTAATGCTCGAAAAATATATCGACTGGATGCCAAACGTTCCAGTTGTGGTCGTAGACGACGCGGGTGACTGCCAACCAAGTCATCCCATGTGCGCCGTTTTTGACCTGCCGGAAACATCTTACACGGCAAATAAGACGGTCAACCTGACACTTGGTGGTCTCACACGAGCCGCTCTGCGTGAGGGTGACGTTTTGGTCGTTGCGGAAACACGTGGTTCTGAAGAAGCGGGTATTCTGATTTCAGATGCTCCCTCTATGCGCTGTGTATCAACAACGGCTCACGGTGACTCAGCATATTCAGGGCTCTCCCGCCTTGTCTCAATTGCTCAACGTCCCCCATCACCTTATTCAGGAACAAACAGTGCAAGCGCTCTTCGGGGCGACTTAAAAACCGCTTTCCCGATGGTTGTGCAAATTAACCGTCGTGGTGACCGCCGTTATGTAGATGGTATTTATCACAATTTGGGCTGGGACCATGAGAAGGACAATTGGAACCTTCGCCCCATTGTCCAAGCCGAGGTAACCGACGAAGGGATCGAATGGCGAATTGTTGATGCTGATCTAGATAAAATCAAAACCTTTGTGGGTCTAGACATGATGCAGACGGGTAAAGCCACAACCTATGCAGACAAGAGTCCGCAAAAACTGTTGGCTGATGCCATGAATAAGGTAGATGAACAAAATTGGGTTGAAGCCATCCATCTACTTTCAATGTTGCTGAAGAAAGATCCAGCAAACGAAGCAATACGTCAACGGCTCATTTACTGTCTGGAAGCAACAGGACAATACGAAGGTATTCGTGATCAAGCCAAAGCTACGATTAATGAGCTAAATGGCATGATTAATAAACGTTTATGGACTGATGCACGCGCCCTGCTGAAACAGATGACCAAACAACCAACGATCTACGCGATCATCTGGCGCTTGCACCCGAATCTTGCCCAAGCCAATAAGGCGGTTGAACTCGGGTTTAGAGAAACTGAATCAGCCAAGCAGATTATCATGCAGGTTCGTGACCTTATGCGCAGTAATCTCTCATGGTCAGAGTTACGTCGCGGCCTCGATTCACTTCATGATATCGACACATCTAAACTATCTGCTGAAGCCAAAGCTGGTATTAAATTCACCCATGCGAATCTTTTAGTAGAGCTCGTAAAACGAGCCCCAGATGCCAACGCAGAATTCTACAAAAAACAATTAGAATCCTTTATCGGCCGCGAGGAAGCTTCTCGTCGATTAGGGGTGAGAGAAAGCTAAGATGTCAAATCTTTCATTTAACGACTACTACACATACTCCATGTACATCGCCATTTTTGGTGTGGTATTGTGCATGCTCATCTTCTTTTGGCCACAAAGAAAATGGGTCACCGAAGACAATAAAGTATCTGAAGAAGAAGCGGTTTCTGGTACAGACAGAAAAGAGGCCCTCTTTAGAGTCTTCACCCTATTCATTATCATGATTGGTTTAGCCGGGGTAATGAGCCTGCTTGGCGGTTTACCGGTAGCATTTTCAATCATCGTTTCTGTTGCAGTCGTCATGATGGTATTTCCTACTGTTCGCACCATTCGAGAAGCCAGAAGACAGCGTCAGGGACGGCTAGAAGCTCTTGCCTTTGCCGAATATATCGCCGGCCGTATGAGTGCTCAAGCACCCCTATTCGAAGCGATCGAGAATTTGCACAAAGAATATATTGAAGGAAAGCGGGATCTTCAAATTGTTGGTGAAGACCTAGGCGAAGTTGTAAGACGAGTTCGGCTTGGTACTCCCCTAGAGATTGAATTAGATCGACTACAAAGAAAATACGAGAGTCTCAACTCTCTCAAATATATCTTTACATCATATAAATTGATGGTTGAAGCTGAAATGGGGCAAGAGGCTGAAATTTATCAAGCAAATGACTTAAGTGAATCACAAACAATTTCTGATGAGCTGGCTAACACCCTAGAAACTGAAATGGCAACCGCCACAATGTCGCGGGTTGTGATGTTCCTTTTGATTGGTGGCATGATCGCGTTCTTGATCTTCTTCGGTGAAGGATTAGGTGATGTTCTGATCAATACCCTACCGGGGAATGGCATTATCGGCTTCTCACTTTTCTGCCTTTACTTGGCTCAAACTATCGGGAGTAAGCTTGAAGAGCTGCCTATTTTGGAGTTTTAAATCATGGAATTAACCGGTAACTTCGCTACAGGAATCGCTATTGGGTGTCTTGTACTCACCTCTCTCTGCCTGTTTTTTGTAACAGCTAATCCACACAAGGTTCGCCGAGTCAGCCGTGAACAGTTTTCAAACGTTGTTTCGTCTAACCGTCAGCAAGAATTGGGGTCACTTGGAGACGCTTGGGCCGGCCGAGCAAAAATCTCCAGCTTTCAACTGAAACTCATTTCATTTGGCGGCTTGCTTTTAGGGTTAATTCTGGGTGCTTTAACTATTCCCGTTGTTGGAAACGTCTACGGCATCTTGATTACAGGGGCTTTAGCCTTTGGTTTCTGGTATTACCCAAACAATCGTTTTAGCTCTGGATTTAGAAAAACCACTATGGAAAAGCTTGAGCGAGAGGCTCCCGTTTTTTCAGCATTTATGCATCGTGCGGTTGGTGTAACCGGTCTTTCGGTTCAAATGTCGTTCGAGCAATTTATGGAAGTTTATCCAGAAAAAGAGACTTCTATCCTGTTGCGGCAAATCCCAGATGGACTTCCCATCGCTGAAGCCGTTTTGGCTTTAGGTTTGCCAGTTCAACAAATCCCAAACTGGATTCAAGTGATTCAGGTAATCAGCTCGATTAGCGAGTTTGGTGAGCCAGAAGCGATTTTAAAAGAAATGCGCGATCGTATTCGTAAACGTGAAGAGCAATATCTGCGAGTCATGATTAAGCGGAAAGCGTTCGCGGCTCCGGCCGCAACCGTAGTAATCATGTTGCCCGGCCTCATGTGCGTACTAATCGGATCGGTCTTGTTACAAGCGGTTCAAACCCTGACTGGAGGATTTTAAGATGAGTTTTTTCGAGGCACTTGGCCCAAACTACTTTGTTCGTCCAGAAGAAGATCCGCAAACAGCATTAAACAAAGCGGCTTCGATCTTGGGTAAATCTCCAATCGATGTTCTTAAACATGGTTGGGGCGGTCCTATTCATCAGCTCATGCACCACCCGGCAGTGCGTGACATCATCATTCAGCATGATAGCCCAATCTGGATCCGAGATAGCTCGGGTAAAAAGACAACGACTCCGACCTACCTAAGCAGTGAATGGGTTAACTTTTTAGCCTACCATTGGCGCTACGCAAATTTAATGGAAATGGACGGCCGAGAAGTTCCCATGGTGAATCCATTGGCCAACTTCCGTCATACCCTCTTCTTCCCAGAAGCTGGCGGTGGTATCCGCTTCCAATATGTGGGACAAGGCTTTTCAGCCCTTGGTAGCTCGATTTACATTCGTCGCTTGCCATCACGTCCGTTTGAGCTATCACAACTAGTTAAAAATGGAACCCTGCCACAAGGTGCGGCCGACTGTTTGGTCAGCCTTATCAAAGCTAAAGCGCCGATCATTGTTTCGGGGCAAACAGGCTCTGGTAAAACCACCCTGCTAGGGGCGCTTGTTAGTGAACTACAAAAATCAATTACACCTTTAAACCTTCTGGTGGTTGAAAAATCACATGAATTACCTCTTCTAAATTCAGCATACCGCTGGGAAGAAGATGCAGAAGGGTTAGTAGGGTTAGAACATCTTGCCGCCAATGCGACCCAAATGGGTCTTGAATGGCTGGTACTGGGTGAGTCCACAGGGCCAGAGGCTTATTATGTGCTAAAAGCATTTGCCCAAGGTGTGCCTGTGATGACCACCCTGCATGCCACCAGTGCAACAGATGGGATCTCTGGGTTAGCCATGCTTGCCTTAGAGCATGTGCGTGACTCAGCCATGCTTCCTTCTTTCTTAAGAACGTTGGCTACCCAAGCTGTCATTTCCGTTCATCTTGAACAAACAGAAACCTCTTCCGGGGTCCTCATGGGGCAGGTCACCGGAATTGTCGAAATGATTGATGTATCCGGTACGAAGCCTGTGATCAATCCAATTTGGCATCGCAAACGAGACAAATCAACCGGCCTCGAAAACCTTTCCTACAACGCAGGTTGTACCACTCAATTTTCAAATACTACCAAGTTCCGTTTACATGTTTCTGGTCAAGAATTTCCCCCCAGATCTGTGCGTGTTAACGGGAATCTTGCTCGTAGTTAACCTAAATCTTCACACCGGAAAAGCTAGAAATTAATTATCATTATTAATTATGGGTGTGTGACCTAGACCTTATGTGTGCGCTCAGATTTTGAGAGTTTTCCAGAATCAACGAGCCATAATTTAATAGCATGAATGCAAAGACTAGAGCTAAATTTTTAAATTCAGGCCGGATTCTGCCATGCACAATTGCCGTTCTGCTCGTTCTTATTTTAGGGAACGTGATTACATCTGCCCCAGTAGAGGCGCAGACCCAGAACCTGTTGTTGAATGGAGATTTTGAGGAAGGCTATACAGAAAGCGAGACTTTTGAAGATGCTTGGGTCGCGGTAGGCTGGGAGCCTTTTGCGATCACAACGAACTTAGATATTCCGCAGAATCCAAACGGGGTTCCTCCGGTTTATATCGCATCTGATTCGTCTGCATCAACAGAGAATAGAAGCCTT
Source organism: Chloroflexota bacterium (assembly GCA_020631655.1). Classification (GTDB taxonomy): domain Bacteria; phylum Chloroflexota; class Anaerolineae; order Promineifilales; family Promineifilaceae; genus WTJY01. Next base: position 22,371 of record JAHDGV010000022.1, read on the forward strand.
ACCGGGTCAAGGTCTCAGGTTTGGCGATCAAACTTTTCGTCTTCTTTCTCCGGCGTTTACCAACGGGTGCCGGTTCCGGCCGATTCTACTGTGCGATTAAGCGCATGGACCTACGGCTGGTCTTCAACCGGTGACGATCCTTCTGTTTCACAAAATCCTGCGTGGATGAGACAGCGGGTCGGAATTGACCCAACTGGTGGGACTGATCCAAATAGCTCTGACATCGTCTGGTCTCCAGCCGCTCAATACATCGACACTTGGGGAGAACTTTCAATCGAAAGCACCTCTACATCTGACCACGTCACCGTATTCTTATCCTCTTACCCGAATGTGGTTCTACCAAACAACGAAGTTTATTTTGATACAGCACAGCTAACGCTTGTATCTTTTGATCTCCCTACCCCTGCACCAGACTACGGAGTGGCAGGCGATACGCTACCCGGCGCAGCTCCAACCGCAGACCCATTATTGATCGGTCTGATTACCGGTCAGGGTGTCTCTCCCGGCCGTCAGGGGATCATCTTATTTGATTCTGCGGAAAATTCAGCCAGCGGAGCTGTCGCCAACGCAGAAAATTCTACACTCATCCCTTGGAGTGCTATTTACAGCTCACTCTTGTTGGTGCTACTCACAACTATCGTTTTGGGATACCTAGTTTGGATGCAGTTGCTCAAGCGGAAAGAGCATGAATCGCAAAAAGCTCTCAGCTCAATCTCCCGATCGGAGCAACCGACACAAAGCGATACCGGTCTTGACTAAGCGGCCCACAGACCCATGGAAGACCATCAAGAAGCATTTCCTCCATCCCATCCAAACGAGATGGGACCGATGGGCGCGAGCGAGCTAGTACCCCCACAAGCTGAGAATTCAACCCTTCTCAAACAGCTTAAAGCAAATTTCCCAACAATCGCGCTCGTATCAGGTGTTACGCTGTTCATTTTTATGGCGGCGGCTACTGTCGGTTTGTTCGGCTTTATCTTGATCAACAGGCCAACGGCCGAAGATCGTGTGGCTCAGATCGATCTATCACGGATCACTTCAGACATTGAGAGTGTTCAAGATGTTGAAGGTGAAGCCACAGTAGAGTTAGTTGAGGGTTCTGCCCCTGGGCTTTACAGAGTTGAATCAGAACCGGTAATCGAAGTGGTTGAGTCATCTGCGGCCGGCCGTGTGTTACCCGGCGGACAAACTTTTACAAATTCTGTGCTTTTACCCGAGCTACCCACTAGCTACTACGAAGCACGACTCAGAAAAAATATTAGCGCCAACAGCGCACCACCAGTCCTTGAACATGATGGCGGTGAGCGGAAAGGGCCACAAAGGGTCCAGTTTATTATCGGTGAGAATGGAAATTTCCATGATCATGCGATTGGAACCGCCACGTTCGCAGAGACTGAAATTGTAGGCGCGGCCGGTGAATGGCAAGTAAGACCGTGGTGGCAACCGGCATGGGTTCCCCAATCTGTAGATTGTGGTGAGCCGGGCACAGCTTCTATTGGCGGCCATGTATCGTGGTCTTCCATACCGGGACCATTTCATGATTTAGGCGCCATGGTTGCAGGCGATCGCATTCGATGCCAATCACAAACGGGTGAATGGTTCACCTATGAAGTCAGTGAAGTAGTACAGATCGGTTATAACAATACTGAATATTATTGGGAAACTAGAAGTAACCTAAATGATCATCAGCTAACTTTGTTTACTTGCAAGCCGGGAATCACTGGAATCATCGTAGTGCGCGCACAGCTTGTAAATCTGTAGCCAAATTATACGTTTATATTTGACAGGAATTTTAGCATGACCCGATCAAAACAAAGATCGATATTCTCATACACGTTTATCTGCTTAAGCCTCTGCATGGCGCTGCTTGTTGTTGCTTGCGGAAGCGATGAACCTGAGGTGCCAGACACACAGCTTGAGGAGATCACACTGCCTACCCCAACACCAAAACCAACCTTAACGCCTGTACCCACTCCCACAGCTACGGCCGTGCCGACAGAAACTCCTGTCGTCATCGACGAAGATACAGGTGAGATTGTGATCGAGCCAGATGTAGAAGAATTGCCAGATGAGTTCACAGAACCGGAATTTGTGTCAATTAACTTCCGACAAGGCACTGTCAACGATTGGGTTGAAATCCAGCCCCCACCAGGATGGGTTGTAAGCGCCGGTTTAGACGGCATGCTTATTTCTCAGGAACCAGACAGCGTACCTGATGCCTCGTTTGCTTTGGTACGACGCTGGGGAAATGTGGTTAGCACGGGAGACTGGGTTGCATATTTACCAGACGGTGTAGAAGAAAGAAATTCAAATGTCACCATTCGCATGGGTGGATACGACTGGGACGGTGTATTTGTAACAACCGAGGACAATGCATATCGGGCGTTCTTTGCGGTCAGCAATGAAACATTACCAGCATTTACCGTGCTTGTTTACATACCAATGACACCTGAAGATTTAGTAGAAGGGGAAGATTCTTACACCCGTGAAACACTACTCGAGAAATGGGACGCAAACGCAAGTGAGCTAAATACGATCTTGCGCAGGTTCTTGTTCTCGTAACAATGATCAGCCACTTCTAATTTAAATTACCAAAAGCAGATGGTGTAAAAGGCTGACTCAGTAACTTATGGGTCAACAAAAGCCACCTAACACATCGTTTTTGATACCAGCCATAAAACTATGAATGCCAATAACAGACAACGGTTCATTATCCTAGGCGTATCGACTCTCGTTCTAATCTTGATTGTCGGCCTCATTTTCTTTGGGATTAGAACCGTTTTAAATCGAGGCCCGGCCGGTGGTGGAGAAGCTATAGACGTTGTAGCCGCTCCCCCCACTCCAACCGCTACCGCGTTCCCGACGCTTACACCAACCCCAACCAACACGCCGATTCCTACAGAGACACCGTTGCCAACCGCAACACCTCTCCCAATTCCAATGGAATTTACGATTACCGGCCCTAAAACAATCCAGTCAGGATTGCCAAAACAGGTTGATTGGGTGATCGAAGCGACCGGCGGTGAAGGCTTGGCAACTGTCATCCTAGAAGACCTTGGCGGCGCGATGTTAATTGGCGATGAAGCAGGCAATGTGATTATTGCGCGCACCATCTCAGACGAAGCATCTGAAGGCACGTTGGCCAATTACGGTGACACCTTTGTTTTAAGCGCCGTGGTTGACCCGAACGTACGTGAAGGTGTGATCAGCTTCGAAATTCGAAACAATCTATTTACAGAGCCGGTCTTTATCCCTTGGGTGGCTGATGATAATCCTGATGCTGAGGTCTGGAGCTTTAGCTTGACCTTAGACGGTGAGCAGGAAGAAATCATCCTTTCATCAATCGCAGCAAGTGATGCGCCAGTTGATGAGTCTGAAGAACCGGCCGAAGGCGAAGAAGACGGCACAGCATCTGAAGATCCGGGAGAAACGGTTGCTGAAGGTGAAGACGGAACTGAGCAAGAAGGTGACGGTGAAGCTTCTGAAGATCCGCTGTTAAGCAACACGGATGAAGAAGCTGAAGAAACGGCCGATGCTGAAACTGAGCAAACCGATGATCAGGCTGGCCGTAACGCTTTCCAATCCTTTGTAGGCGACAACGGTGTTACCCTCGACTTCCCAGAAGAATGGTTCATCTCAGAATCACAAGATGGAATTATTGACCTTTCAACCAGCGTGATTAATTCTGAAGAGATCCCCATTCCGGGTGAAAATATCTTCGCCACAATCTTCTCTGGTCCTGCGGCCGATTACGGCATCAGCACCGGCCAAGAAGTGACACCGGCCGCCATCAAGCAGCTCCTGTTAGGCAACATCATCCAATCAGGCATTGGCGACGATGCGATCTTGCTCACAGAGACCGGTCTGGAAGTTATTTTAGAGCGAGATCTGGAATTACCAGATGGATATCTAGGCTCGATCACACGCTTAAAAACACCGGATGATTACGACACCTCAAGTTCAAACGGATTTGCGTCACTGTTCGCAGTTGTGACCGATGGAACAGACGTGATCGTGATGAACGGGTACACGCTTCTAGAACAGCTAGAAGAGCTTGACTCGATGGAACGCATCGCAGAATCAATGCGCTTGGCTGAAACCGAAGAATAATACCAACCGGTTTTCAACTGAAATTTCAAAACCTGATTTGATATTTAGGTATCAGATCAGGTTTTTTTATTTTTTACCCCCAAAATCGTTTCTTTCCTTTCACCCAAATTTCCCCCTTTTCTTTCGCCAATCTCCGGAAAATCTCATACTACTCGAGGTAAACTTCGGTATCATTAGTTTGATGCGACGTTTATTGTGGCACAGAAATAAAGCTACCATCATGACAAGTTTAAACCGGCCGCTGATTGCAGTATTTCTTCTGCTGACGGTTATCGTGTGGGTCACCCTTTTCCCCACTCCAGCTACAGCTCAAATACAAACGGCCTACCAGCTCTCCACTTCAATTGCTGACGGTGGCGGGTATGAACTTGGCAAACCATTTCAGCTAAACATCAGCATCCCCTGCATCGATGATCAGTGTCCGGTTGACCTGATCGTTCAACTGCCAAACTCAGTCGATTTTGTGGATGCCCAGTCTACCAGCCAGCTTACAGCCACTCGCTTAGACCAACAAAACCAACAGCTCGTTTTTAGCTTCACCCCCAATCCGGCCGACGAACACGTGACGCTCCAAGCCACATTCGTGATCAATAGCCTGCCTGAGGCTCAGCCTGTTTTACAGATTGGAACCACAAACGACGATGACATTGAGTGGGTTGATACGATCGCCCTTTTTTCGGCCGATGCCCAGACAGAGCCAGCTCCAACCACCAGCAAACTGCCACAAGAAGCTGACATCTTTTTACGCAGTGACTTTGAGTTCGG
>JAHDGV010000022.1:27345-28429 GCA_020631655.1 Chloroflexota bacterium
TGATCCCGAGGTGCTGATCCCGCTCACCGAAACCGCCCCGATCAAAGCGATCAAGTTTGAATACAGATCGGTCCCCCCACATTTCCGTTGGGGCGCTGACCGCACCAGCCAGCCAAAACTAATTTTAAATACCGCTCCACGTTTGCTTTCTGAATGGATTGAGTTGTGTACCAAGGCTACAACGTCTCAAGAAAACCCGCCTGTAGAGTCTTGTGCGGCATCCAGAACAAAAAAGCCGGTAGCACGAGTGCAAGACTTTGATTTTTGGGTTGAAACAAATTTCCAAAACCAATCACCCGCGCTCGGAGATCAGCTAGAGCTAACGCCAAAATTAGTCACGTCTACAACTGATAATCAACCGTTGGACCTGATTATTGATCTACCCAATTGGCTTGGGTTCGACCAAGTTCTGAACAGCCTCGACTATTTCCCTATCGTGGATGATGTCTCGGCCGAAGTTGCGGTCCAACCTGAATTTGAAGAACGTGTCTCGATAGAGTCAGGCACCAAACGGCTCCATTGGAGCTGGACGGGTGACCGGCCGCTGACTGACCTTCCCCTACCAACTATTCAAACAACGGTTCAAGGCGGGATACCCAACGGTGTACAAACAATCCCCGCCTACATTTTGTCAGACAGCCTGAGCAATTGCTGGGGTGAACGGCCGTCAGGACGCGACTTTTTAGACATCGATCAGGATGGCAATCGGCAAGAGCTCTTGTGCCAAGTCAATATTCCAATCGGTGTGCGACCCATTGCCGGTTTGGCCGCCGATATGCGCCTGCCCAACACCATCTCACCCGCCGTCCCGTTTTCGGCCGACTTCGACATGATTAACGGCGGGAACCAGCCGCTTACCGAAATTAATACCGCCATCACCTTGCCAAAAGGCTGGCTGACCACCCCACCCATCGTCCCGGATGGGATTGCAGTCGCTTACTCCACATCAGATGAGTTATGCTCAGGCACGGCCGAGTGTGAGTCGGCCGAATGGCAACCTGCATTCCCAATCGCAATCGGTGAGATCACCGCCATCAAGCTCAGCGGTATGGTTCAACCAATCCTTGCTGGAGAACGGCTAACA
>JAHDGV010000022.1:28529-31625 GCA_020631655.1 Chloroflexota bacterium
GATGGGCAACCGGCCACGGCCGATGATCGCATTTTAGCGTGGGGCCGTTCAAGCGAATCGGGCAACTTCCAGTTTGAGTACAGTTTGGCCGGAAGTTACTACCTCGCCTCCCTGCCAACCGGGAATCAGCTTGTCCCAACTCGCTTTAATGGCGACCCAGCAACTACGGCCGAAGCTGTTACCCGCTTTTCGGCCGACACATGGCGTACAGAGTTGATCCCGTTAGCACTAAACACAATCACCGACACAACCCATCTGGCCTTATTGGACACGGTGCAAACAACCCTGTCTGGTGTTGTGGCAGTAGATGAAAATAAAAATGAAACGTGGGATGACCCACTAACGGCCGGTCAGAATAATGTCACCGTTGAATTGATCGATGGGTCGGGCAATGTCTTGGCATCTACTTTTACCCAGACAGATGGCTTTGGCCAACCCGGCCGCTTTTTGATGCAAATTTTGGACAATATCGATCCAGAGCAGTTAAGCCTCCGCTTTACCTATGCCGCCCCGTTTGTGGGCAGTCCCCCAACCTCACAGCCCCCTCACCAGCTAACGGTACCGATCAACGATGATCGAGAGTTTGCCGTACTGGTACAAGAAACACCACAAGGCTTTGACATCGGTGATGCTCCGGCCAGCTACGGCATTTCGTATCACAACTTTAGCTCAGATCTAACCATCGGATTAATCAGCGACAGCGATACCCCATCAACCAATCCCCCTATTGAAAACACAACCGATCAGCAAGACGACCAAACGGAGCTTGATGATGAAGAAGGGATTTTCTTTAAAGATGGGAATCAAATCACATCGACGGCCGGGCAGGGTGAGGTTGTTGTGGTGATGCGGAACGAGCAGGAAGAGGCCCAAAATCTAAACGGCTGGATCGATTTTAACGGAGATGGCTTTTTCGAAGACAACGAGAAAATCGTCACCAACTATCGACTCTACCCGCACTCAAATCCCCAAGCAGAAGCGTTTACCTATGAAATCCCCAAAAATGTGGTGTGCGGTAACACCTATGCCCGTTTTCGACTCGGCGAAGGGGAATCACCCAATGGGATCGATAGTACGGGCGAGGTTGAAGACCTGCCATTCCAGATTGATTGTGTGACCGATCTAAAAGTTGAACTAGAACCAGAATCAACCCCCATCGGCCCGAATGAGCTGAGCCGCTGGTTTGTCTACGTTGCGAACGAGGGGCAATCTCCGGCCGAAAACGTGACCTTTAACATCACCATTCCGGGGCCGTTTAACTATCAAGGGCTCGTCTCGCTAACCAACGATCCGGTTGCATGTACAGATCTAGATACCGCTCGCACAACACAAACGATCAAATGCCAAATCCCTGAATTAACGGCCGGGCAAGCACTCACGCTCAACCTGTCCTACTTTTTGCCCTTTGATACCGAAGCCAGAACAATCGATTCTGTAGCTACAGTTAGCTCAGATACAGCCGACTTTAATCTAGAAAACAATCTGGATAGCCGGAGCATTAAAGTTGAAAAGACATGGGTACTCAAAAATCCAACCTACGAAGCCTTTACCCACGTTAGCCTGTTCCCCGGCCTTGTTTTAAACAACGACAACCGTGAAGGGGACTTTAAACAAAGCACATCAATCGCAACCGTCATCAACACGCCGATCTCCATCACCATCGGAGTAGACACCAACCGGATGCCGATTTTGACGGTGCAAACTTGCATCGACAATCCAGAAGACCCGACCTGTAATTCAACCAACTTTGTTGAGGGGATTGTGCTCCAAGAAAGCTACACGATTGAGCGAATATTTTATGAAGATGATCTGATTTTTGAGCCAGAAGAACCTCAGGCCGTCCGCTTAAATCGAATCTCTGATCCAAACATGGCTCGTTGTGGTGCCTTAGGCTCTTGCGTTGGGTTTGACCTGTTCCGGATCGGCCGCGGCGAAATCCGGCCGTATGCGTGGAATGCCCCTGATGATTATTTCCAACTGGGCTTTTTCACCACCGGCGGCCGAATTGTTGAGTGCCCAGAGGAAGGGTACGAAAATCGCTGCTTTATCCAGTATGATGCAAAGCCAGGCACATACGAAGTTGAGGGTGTCGCCAACATCAAACTTATTTTCCAAGATACCCGGCTGGGGCCAGACCCTGTCGAGGTAGATCGCGTTCTCCAATTTAGATCAATTATCCGTGTCGTTGCGCCGTTTATTGAGCCGGAACGATAACATCCTAACCACTATCTTTATGAATAAGAGAACCACAGCCCAGTGGGCACGCCGATTTTTACTTGCCACATTTTTGCTTATGCTGGCATCCTGCACCCTATTTTCGCCACAGCCCGGTAGCAAGGGGGATGAGGTATTACGCACCACAGAAATTTCGGCCGTCAAAACCACTGCTATCCCCACCAGGGAACTTGCCGAGCCCACCGCTACACAACCGGCCGCTACGGCAACACCCATCGCAGAAAATACCCCAATCCCCCCAACCCTTTTGCCTACCCGCACCCAGTTTGACGACCATGATGCAATTAGCAGTAAAGACGTTCAGCTACGGGAAGGTGCAGGGCCAAATCACACGCGAATCGGGCTATTGGCACAAAACACCCCGCTCACTTTGCAAGCCCGCAACGGGGATTGGTTTTTAGTAGATACCGGCTCTTTCTTAACCGGCTGGCTCCCCCTCTCCGCCATCGAATTCCGGCCGGGATACAATCCAGCCACACTGCCATTCCTCAACTCTCCCCCGCCGCTTACCGAGCTGTTGCTCCAGTATCAGGCGGTCACGTTCCAACAAACCGACCTGTTTGCTGGCCCATCATTGGCCTACGGGGTGTACGGTAGCGGCATCCCATCCAACACCCCGCTCAACATCACCGGCCGTGATTCGCTGGGATTAATGCTCCAAGCTGAAGATGACTTCGGCACAATTTCTTGGGTGCTAGCTTCATCATTACGTTTCAACACCGATTTCAACATTTTTGATTTACCGGTTACTGCGGCCAACGAGTTTGAAACCGAAGCCAAACGGATTTACGACTGGTCAACCCTTGTATTCGAATACGGTGGACAAACGCACGACATGGGCCACACCGACGAGATGAAAGA